>JAGMDK010000600.1 GCA_023128695.1 Phycisphaerae bacterium | reverse complement strand
TGACCGGAAATGGCACCAGCATCATCGGCCCCGGCGAGGCGATTCCCACAAATGTGGGTAACAGCAAGCTCTTGAGCAGTGTCTCTTAGCGGGTGCCCCACCCTTATTGACACTGCCGACGCGGGCGGCGACCTGTCAGTATGGCAGTATTGGCGGCCGGTGCCAATCCGAGCATGATTACTATAACTGCCTTGATGGCAGCATGTTAGAACGAAATCGCTTGCTCTTCAATTGTGGTATCTCCCTTGCTTATTGCACCTGTGAATAAGCTTCGCTGGCGGACCACGCCGACGCTTGGCACATAGGGAGAATGACATGTCGAAGATTATCGGAATCGACTTGGGTACGACCAATTCGGTCGTCGCTATCATGGAAGGCGGCCAGCCGAAGGTCCTGGTGAACGATACGGGCGCGCGGCTGACGCCCTCCGTGGTAGCGTTCACGGAAAAAGGCGAGCGGCTCGTCGGCCAGCGGGCTCGCAACCAGCAGGTGACCAACCCGACCAACACCGTCTTCTCGATCAAACGCTTCATGGGGCGGCGTCACAATGAGGTTTCCCACGAGGAGAAAATAGTCCCCTACGGGATCATCGGCGCCGCGAATGAGCTGGTCAAGGTCAAGGTCGGCGACAAGGAATACGCCCCGCCCGAGATATCCGCCATCGTTTTACGTGATCTGAAGGCGACCGCGGAGAAATACCTGGGCGAGACGGTGGAGCGGGCCGTGATTACCGTGCCGGCGTATTTCAACGACTCGCAACGCCAGGCCACCAAGGAGGCCGGTCGGATCGCCGGGCTCAAGGTCGAGCGGATCATCAATGAGCCGACCGCCGCCGCGTTGGCCTACGGCATGGAAAAGCAGGCCAACGAGAAGATCGCCGTCTTCGACCTCGGCGGCGGAACGTTCGACATCTCCATCCTCGACGTCGGCGAGAACGTCTTCGAGGTGCTCAGCACCAACGGCGACACGCACCTGGGCGGCGACGATTTCGACGAGGAATTGATCAACTTCCTCGCCGAGGAGTTCCGCAAGAAGGAGGGCATCGATCTACGGCAGGACCCGATGGCCTTGCAGCGCCTGAAGGAGGCCGCCGAGCGGGCCAAGTGCGAACTCTCGGGCACCATGGAAACCACCATCAACCTGCCCTACATCACGGCGGACTCAGGTGGGCCGAAACACCTGCAAATGACGCTCACGCGGGCCAAGTTCGAGCAACTGGTCGGATCGTTGGTCGAGCGCTGCCGCGGGCCGGTTCTGCGGGCGTTGCAGGACGCGAAGCTCTCGCCCTCCGACATCGACGAGGTGGTCCTGGTCGGCGGGTCGACGCGGATGCCAATGGTGCAGAAGATGGTTCAGGACATCTTCGGCAAGGAGCCGAACCGCGGCATCAATCCCGATGAGGTCGTGGCGTTGGGGGCGGCGATTCAGGCTGCCGTCCTGAGCGGCGAGAAGTCCGACATCGTGCTGCTCGACGTCACCCCGCTCTCGCTCGGCGTCGAGACGCTGGGCGGCGTCATGACGGTCCTGATCCAACGCAACACCACTATCCCGACCAGCAAGAAAGAGGTCTTCTCGACCGCGGCGGACAATCAGCCGGCGGTGGATATCCACGTGCTCCAGGGCGAGCGGAAGATGGCCGAGTACAACCGCACGCTGGGCCGCTTCCAACTGACCGGAATCCCGCCGTCCCCGCGGGGATTGCCACAGATCGAGGTGACCTTCGACATCGACGCGAACGGCATTCTGAACGTCTCGGCCAAGGACAAGGGCACCGGCAAGGAGCAGTCGATCGAGATCAAGGCCTCCTCCGGCTTGAACGATAACGAAGTCGATCGCATGGTCAAGGATGCCGAGTCGCACGCCGCCGAGGACGAGGCGAAGAGGAAGCTCGTCGACCTGCGTAACCAGGCTGATCAGATGGTCTACATGACCGAAAAGACGCTCAACGAGCACGGCGACAAAGTCGACGCTGCCGCGCGGGGAGAGATCGAGCAGGCGCTTAATCGCCTGAAAGATGCTCAAAAGAGCGACGATGCCGGCGTTATCGAGCAAGCGATCGAGGAAGTGACGAAGGCCTCGCACAAGGTCGGCGAAGCCGTGTACAAGGACGCCGCCGCGTCCGGCGGCCCCCCCGAGGGCGGCCCGATGCCCGGCGCGACTCCTGAACCGCCGCCACCGTCCGGCGGAGAAGTCAAGCCGGACGGCAAGGACGACGATGTCATCGACGCCGAGTTCGAGGTGAAGAAATAAGAGCCTGACATACACACCCGTGTGACACTACCCCCCGTGTGACACCACCCCGTGAAGAGCCGCGGGCTTCAGCCCGCGCGGTCGTTCGCGACCTATTGTGATCCTCTCCTTGCGGGGCACCGCGCGGGCTGAAGCCCGCGGCTCTTCGAGTGTGGTAATCACCGGCGCTGATGCTCCGCCCGTGTGCCACTGCTCTTGAGCTTGCTGTTACCCACATTTGTGGGAATCGCCTCGCAGGGGCCAATGGTGCTGGTGCCATTTCCGGTCAGAGGCTTTCGCGCGACGTTCGGTACAGGGACCGGACGCTATCCATGAAAGGCGTCTTTCTGTCAAGAGCAGGCTTTCTTTCTTTTTTTCGCTATCAGAACACACTCATATCATGTCCCACCCCGGTGCTCTCCGGAGGGGAATGAAG
>JAGMDK010000060.1 GCA_023128695.1 Phycisphaerae bacterium | reverse complement strand
GTACGGAGCCCGGCCGCTACATTTATTCGTACTGCAACTGCGCGTGCAGTGTGCCGGTCTTGTGTAAATGCTCGACCGCGTTGAGCAGTTGGTCCGGCGCAACCTTGATAGCCGAGAGCGTGTCGAGCAGCTCGCTGAAGTCCACCGGTCCGATTTCGCCGGGCTCGCCGTCCTCGGCGGCCTCCGTCTTGCCGATCAGCACGGTGCCCAGATTCGGGATCTGAAGCACGGTCGGGCAGACTCCGGCACGCAACCGTTGCGCTGCCGGGGCAGGACTTGCGACTAATAGACCTGGCAGGAAACAGCTTTCCCACCTTGAAGAAGAGCCGCGGGCCTGAAGCCCGCGGCTCTTCTTCAAGGTGGGATCGCTGGTGCAAGAATCCGTCGCTGGTGCGAGAATCTTTTCTCGTACCTCCATAGGTCAGGTGGCACGGCCGTGTCGGTCGTGAGAGCGCATCGCCTACGTCACTGCCGGGTGGCGCTCCCGCTCGACGCTCATTGTTTGAGCGGCGGCCTCCTCCAGAGCTTGGTCCAGGTCGGCGATGATGTCGTCGACGCTTTCTATGCCAACCGAGATCCGCACGAGGCCGTCGGTGATGTGGGCCTGCCGCCGAGCTTCGGCCCCCATCGAAGCATGTGTCATGCTGGCCGGATGTTGGATCAGGGTTTCGACGCCGCCCAGGCTGACCGCGAGCAGACACAGCTTGACGGCGTTCATCATCGCGCGGCCCGCTTCGAGACCGCCTTTCAGGCCGAAAGAGATTACCGCCCCGGACCCGCTCATCTGCTTTTTCGCCAACTCGTACTGCGGGTGACTCTTCAGCCCGGGGTACAGCACCCACTCGATGTGCGGATGCGCTTCGAGATGCTCGGCGATCTTCTGGGCGTTCTGACAATGCTTCGCCATGCGAACGGACAACGTTTTGATTCCCCGGTGGACCAGGAACGACTCGAACGGCGGCAAGACGCCGCCGAGATGATTCAGCATCCGCCGCACCGGGGGGTACTGCGCTTCGTCCTTGACGACGATCATCCCGCCGACGACGTCGGCGTGTCCGTTGAGGAACTTGGTCAGGCTGTGGATCACGTAGTCGGCTCCCCAGCGGAAGGGCTGCTGGAGAAGCGGGCTCATAAACGTATTGTCGACGACAACCAGCGCCCCACGGTCATGAGCCAGATTGCCGATCGCTTCCAGATCGGCGATCACCAGCGTCGGGTTGCAGGGCGTCTCGATGTAGACCACCTTGGTGTTGGGACGCATGGCCTCCTTGACGGCCTCGAAGTTGGAGGTGTCCACCATCGTGGATTCGATCCCCCACTTGGGCATGATCTTGCCGATCAGCGTGCAGGTCGGGCCGTAGACCGCCTCGCTACAGACCATGTGGTCACCTTGCCTTAGCAAGGTCGCCAGGATGGTATGAATGGCAGCCATGCCGCTGCCGCACGCCAGGGCCTTGGCACCGC
The DNA here is from genome assembly GCA_023128695.1 of Phycisphaerae bacterium. Lineage (GTDB taxonomy): Bacteria > Planctomycetota > Phycisphaerae > UBA1845 > Fen-1342 > JAGMDK01. The sequence goes on along the minus strand of JAGMDK010000060.1, from coordinate 543 downwards.
CCTCGAGCGCGGCCACCGACATTTCCGCGGCCTCGGTCGTGGGATTGCCCATCCGGGAGTAGATGTAACCCTTACCCTCGCCGGCGAACAACGCCGCGCCGTGCTCGGCACTCTTGAAGGCGAACGTCGAGGTTTGAAAAATCGGCGGGACGGCCGGGAGGAACTCGTGCTTGTCGACGCCGGCGTGAACGGCCAAAGTTTCAGGCGACAAATCAGTACGGTGACTCATGGTTCAATCCTGCTAATGCGAGTTAAGGTATGCGCAGTACAGTCCAGCGAATACTGCCGACTCAGGAGACTGCGGCTGATCCAACGAATCGACAGTTGGGCTTTCACCTCCACGGGAACGCCGCCCCTCATCAGCAATCGGCGTCCAAGTCGCCAGCCTACGGGTTAAACACTAATGAATCAACCCAGTGGAGAAACCGACTTGCGGCCGAGTGCAAACCTGACGATAACGCCTTCTCATTTCGTGAATCTGGGTGCGAGACTAGAGCAGTTTCAACAAACATTTGGCGTCCGTTGGGAGGGCGAGGCTCCTGC
>JAGMDK010000006.1 GCA_023128695.1 Phycisphaerae bacterium | reverse complement strand
CGCTGACTGCTGGCCGCTGATCGCTTCACCGGCCCATATTCCTCGTCGAAATAGGCACAGCCGGCATCGTAGGCCTTTAGATTCAATTCCTCCGTCCCCGGCGGCACGGAATCTTTCACCGCCTCCCGCATCTGCTCGCGAGTGACGAGCTTCGTGGCCGCCGTGAAAAAGCCCAGCATGACAATATTCTGCACGATCGAGCGGCCCAGCGACTCCGCGATCCGGGTTGACGGAATCCCAAACGCTCGTTGTCCCTGCTTGAACGTTGGCTTCACCAGGTCCTTCTCGTAGATCAGAATCCCGTCCTTCTGCAACTCGTCGCCGTATTTCTCATACCCCTCGGCGGACATGACCACGAAAATGTGCGGCCAGCGGATATACGGGTACAGCACTTCCGTGTCCGAGACCGCCAGCGTCGTGCTACAGGCCGAGCCGCGCGCCTCCGGCCCGAAGCTCTGGATCATCGTCGAGTGCATGCCGGCGTTGATCGCGCAGGCCCGGCCGATGATGTAGCCCGAGAGCACTACGCCCTGTCCGCCGAAGCCGGTGATGCGAATCTCCGTCCTACTCATGGAGCAACCCTCCCTCCGGCGGCAGCGGGACGTATTTGTCACCGAGTTTCTGCTGGTAATGCTCGTTCATCATCTCGGTGAAGGTGGGCCGCTCTTCGTCGACGAATTTCCCACAGATGATGTTGTCCTGGAATTCGATATCCACGTCACGCGTATCGGCGTCGGGGCGAATCTCCGCGTTGTCGTGGTAGAACTGCATCAGATTGAAGCCGGTGCCCAGCTTATTGAGCCGCGCGTAGAGGGTCGAGCACGGGGCGATGACTTCGATGAACCGGAAACCCTTCCGCCGAATCGCCTCCTTGAACGACTTGGTCAGTCGGCGGATGTGCAGGCAGGTCCAGCGGGCGACATAAGTGGCCCCACAGCTCGCCGCCAGGTGCGGCAGGTTGAAGGGCCGCTCAAAGTTCCCGAACGGCATGGTGGACGAGCGGGCCTTCAGCGGCGTGGTCGGCGCGTTCTGCCCGCCGGTCATGCCATAGATGAAGTTGTTGACCAGGATGATCATGAGGTCCATGTTCCGCCGGGCGGCGTGTATGAAGTGGTTCCCGCCGATGCCGACCAGGTCGCCGTCGCCCGAGAAGACGGTCACCAGTAACTCCGGCCGGCCCAGCTTCAGTCCGGTCGCGAATGGGATCGCTCGCCCGTGCGTGGTGTGGAAGGCGTCCAGCTTCATGTAGCCCGCCACGCGGCCCGTGCAGCCGATGCCGGAGACGATTGATGTCTTGTCGAGGTCCACGCCGGTTTCGTCCAAGGCGGTCGCGAAGCATTTGACCACCGTGCCGATCCCGCAGGTCGGGCACCAGATGTGCGGAATCCGATCCATGCGCAGAAAGGGCGAGACCGGGTGTTCATCAACCGCGACTTGATTGGGGTCTACTGTTGTACTCATTTCGCGGCCTCCAGGATCGCCTCGCAGATGGCGTTCGGATCGTGCACGCCCCCGCCGCCGTGCGGCACATGAATCGTGGCGGCTTGCCCAGCCGCGCAGCGTTCGACTTCGAGCACCATCTGGCCGTAGTTAATTTCGGGCACCACGAAAGCCTTGACCTTGCCGGCTAATTCACGGATGCGCTTCTCCGGGAACGGCCAGACCACGATCAGCCGGATGGAGCCGACCTTTATGTTCATCTTCCGCGCCAGATCGATCGCCATGCGGGCCACGCGGGCGGTGATCCCGTACGTCACCACGACCACGTCAGCCCCGTCCGCGTTCTCCTCGTCGAAGCGAACGATCCGGTCGGTATTGCGCTTAATCTTCTCAACCAGCCGACGGACGCACACTTCCTGGCATTCGGCGCTCATCACCGGGTAGCCGCGCTCATCGTGCGTCAGCCCGGTGGTGTGGAAGCGGTACCCGTCGCCGGCCCGCGCGAACTCCGGAATCAGCTTGCCTTCGACGCGATACGGCAGATACTCCTTGGGCGGAATGGCCGTGAGCCGACGCGGGACGATCTCGATCTCATCGGCGGGGGGAATGACCACCTTCTCGGTCATGTGCCCGACGCACTCGTCCATCATGAACATGACCGGGACGCGGTACTCCTCCGCGAGGTTGAAAGCAGCGATGGTCAGGTCGAAGGCTTCCTGCGGCGATTGGGGGCTCAGGGCGATCAGCTCATAGTCGCCGTGCGAGCCCCAGCGGGCCTGCATCATGTCCGCCTGCCCGACCATGGTGGGCAGTCCGGTGGAGGGGCCGCCGCGCTGGACGTTGACCACTACGCAGGGGGTTTCCATCATCACCGCCAAGCCGATATTCTCCATCATCAGACTGAAGCCGGGCCCGCTGGTGACGGTCAAGGCCTTGATGCCGGTCCAGGAGGCCCCCACGATGGCAGCCATGCTGGCGAGTTCGTCTTCCATCTGGATGAAGGTGCCGCCGATCATTGGGAAACGGCGTGAAATCCGCTCGACGACCTCGGTGGACGGCGTGATCGGATAACCGGCGGTGAAGCGGCACCCGGCCGCCATCGCGCCCTCGCCGCAGGCAAAGTCGCCGTCCAGATAGTGGGCGCCGGTCAGGACGCCCGTAGGGTCAGCTTTCAATTGCCGTACTCCTTTTTTTCAGCATTCAGCGGTCAGCGGTCAGCTTTCAGCGATCAGTTCCTTGTTCTTCGACTGATTGCTGACTGCTGACCGCTGATTGCTGATCGCTGCTCGCTTCCTCTTCCAGTGGGACGCTATAGATTGCAAAATCCGGACAAATCATCGCGCAGAGGTTGCAGTTGACACATTCGCCATGTTTCACGACTTTCGGCGGGTGATACCCCTTGCGATTGAATTCCTCGGATAACACCAGCACGTCTTTCGGACAATATTCGACGCAGAAGCCGCAGCCTTTGCAGCGGTCCGCAATGATCCGCACCTCCCCGCGCGGGATTTTGACTTGATCGAAGTCCAACGGTTTTCGCCAGTATTTCATCGGACTCTCCCCAGAATAGCCTCCCCAGGCACACCAATCACCCCCGGACGCCGATCCGCCGTCAGCGGTTCCGTCATGTCGTTTTGACGTGTCTCGTAAGGCTTGTACAGTTCAGCCAGCAACATAACCGCCGGTCTCATTCCTAGTACTACTAGTTTATCACCTCTGTCGATTCGATTAAACGCTCCGCCCCGAGATTTCGTGACCTTTTGGAGCATCCGGACGCAGGGCCGCGGGTGTTCCGCCGTTGGGGGGTCCTTGATTTCTCGTTCATCCCAGGTTGCAGTGTGCTTCGGACACGGTCGGAACCGGCCGGGGTCACGGAGGCATCTGCTTCGCTTCCTCCTTGACTCCGGCGACGAGCAAGCCACCAGGTGGCGGACATAGTTGCCGGACTCTGAACGGGTGGTCGATTACTTCAAATCCCTCGCCGAGCGGATGATCCAGGGCTCCGCGCAGCGGACGGAAACACAGCCCACCTCAACGCAGAGCACTTGGCGCGGCCTTCGGCCGCAACCAAAGAGGATCGAGGATTGAGGATTGAGGATTGCGGATCGGGGGAAAATGGAAAAGGGGGGAAGGATGAGTCCCCGCAGGGGGCGACGGAAGTCAACCCAGGGCTCGCTGCGCTTCGCCCTGGGCTTTATTCCGTCGTCCGCTCCGCGGACTGCCGAAGGAGGTCCACCAACCAGAGCCCGGCGGCTATCGAGATAAGTTCTCCCTCGGCTGCCGATGCAACCTTGACGCACGGAGCTGATTGTCCGTAAAGTAATTACGGAAACGAGCCTCGCAGCCGTAAAAAACGTTTTTCGCCCAGATTGAGGGACCGGCGGCATGGAGCCACCCAGCGACAAGCAACGGGCCGCCACCGAGGAGTTGATGACGCTCGTTTATGACGAGCTCCGCGAGGTGGCCCGGAGCTATTTCCGTAAACAGCCCCCGGGCTTCACCTTACGGCCGACCGAGATGGTCAACGAGGCTTGCCTCAATCTGATACAGCATTCCAAGGTCGAGTGGCAAAGCCCGGAACATTTCCGAGCCATCGCGACGAAGAAAATCTACCAGGTGGTCGTCGATCACTTGCGGCAGCGGAACGCCAAGAAACGCGGCGGGTCCTGGCAGCGGCGGCCCGCGGCGAAGAAGGATTCCGACCGCGGTGACACGTCGCAGGGCCACCGCAGACAGTCCAAAGAATGGAAGCGGGTTCCACTGGAGTCCGTCGCGGTAGAGTGGCGTGACCGGGTGATCGACTTCCTCGACCTGGCCGACGCTCTGGACGCGCTCGCGCTCGAAAGTCGCCGGCTGTGCGAGGTGGTGAAGCTGCACTGGTTCGGGGGCCTAAAGCACGCGGAAACCGCCCGCGTGCTCGGCGTCAGCCCCAGCACCGTCGAAAAGGATTTCCGATACGCGCTGGCGTGGCTGAATCGCAGACTGGCGGGAGCCGGAAACCATGCCGACTAGGTTCCACCGCCGCGTCCGACAGATTCTGGAGAAAGCGGTCCAACTGGAGCCGGAGAGGCGGGAGCTGTTCTTCCAGCGGGCTTGTGCGGGGGACGCCGAATTGCTACAGGAAGTGCGGTCGCTCTTGCCACACTTCGAGGTCATGCAGGGCTTCGAGCCCGAGCGTCCGCAGGACTCGAAGTGGATGCTGCCGGGGACCACGACGTTCACGCAGGTCAAGGCTGAGGCCGCCGACGCCGAGGTGGCCGATGAGGAACGGGAGCCGCCCTTCACCATCGACCACTACACCGCCCTGGAAGTGCTCGGCCGCGGCGGGATGGGGGTCGTCTATCGTGCCGTGCATCCCACGCTTCATCGTCAGGTGGCGCTGAAGATTCTTCGCAAAGGGCTGCTCTCGACGGAGAATCGCCAGCGCTTCACGTTTGAAGAAGAGGTTCTGCGGCAATTGCAGCACCCCGGCATTGCTCGTTTCGTGCATGCCGGCGTCGCGCGGCCCATGCCCATCGAGACGACCGCCGGGCTATCCGACTGGCGACCATATTTCGTCATGGAGTACATCGCCGGTCAGCCGCTGACCAAGTTCGCCGAGGCGTATCAGCTCGACGTTCGGCAGCGTCTGGCGCTGGTTGTCAAGATTTGCGAAGCCGTGGAGTATGCCCACCATCGCGGGATCATTCATCGTGACCTGAAACCGGATAATATTTTGGTCCCGGCGTCCGGCCAGCCGAAGATTCTAGACTTTGGGATCGCCCATATCCCCTTCTTTCAATCGACGCTGATCAAGGACAAGGACGGGCACTTCACAGGCACGCTACTGTATGCCAGCCCGGAACAAATCGCCGGGAAAGTTGAGGACCTGACCCCGCGTTCAGATGTCTATACTCTGGGATTGATCGCGCATGAACTGTTGACCGGCCGTCTGCCCCGGCGGGTGCGCGGCGGAGTGCGCTTGGTGCTCGACAACGTTAGCCTCGCTGCGGATTCAATGCGGCGACGCTCGAATGAAAAGGAGTTCCGCTACTACCTGACCGCGATTCTCGCCACGGCCCTGCGGGAGACGGAAGGGGAATATTACAATTCCGCCGGCGAGGTGGGGGCGGACATCGAAAGCCTGTTGACTCACTTTCCGGTGCGGTCGCCCTTGGCGCGGATCAAGAATCGCCTGTCTGGTATCTTTTCTCCCGGCTCGGCGTGCAGTCCGGCTCCCGCCAACCGTCCCCTGCGAGCAGTACTGCGAAAGCGAATCGCGATGGCGATGGAATCCGGCGCGTACCGGGCCGCTCCGACGGATGAATCCTCCAATGGGCCGTCCGGGGCATCGAAGCCAGGCCCCACGATTCGGTTGGAGCCGGAGGACCCATAGGACGCGATCCGTGGGCCACCCAACACGTCAATTGACGGGTAGGGCAGGCGAACGATAGGGCGGTAGGGCAGGAGGACGGGAGGGCGAGACTCAGCGGGAGGGCGAGGCTCCTGCCGAGCCAAGCCGTGTGCCACTGCTCTTGAGCAGTGCCCAAGCGACCGTCGGTCAGAAAAGACACTGCTCAAGAGCAGTGGCACACACGCCAGGGGCGCGCGGGAGGGCGAGGCTCCTGCCGAGCCAGGGTCGCCGCGGCTCAGCGGGAGCTTCGC
>JAGMDK010000599.1 GCA_023128695.1 Phycisphaerae bacterium | reverse complement strand
AGGGCGAGGCTCCTGCCGAGCCAAGGGCGCCGCGGCTCAGCGGGAGCTTCGCCCTCCCTTCTTCCGGAGCACGGCTCAGCGGGAGCTTCGCCCTCCCTTCTAGAACAACGGCCGGTACGGAGCCCGGCCGCTACAGAACTTTTTGCGGCGGATTGCTAGGCAATCTCATCGGGAACCCGCAAGAACCTCACCGCGCCCGACACCAGGTCGAGGGTCGCAACCGTGGCCCGCGGGGCGCGATGTATGGCCCCGGGATTGAGCAAGTGAAACCGGTCAACGCGCACGTCGGCCGCGATGTGCGTGTGCCCGTACACGATGTAGTCACAGGATTCCAGCTCCACGCGGAGCGCCTCACCTCCCGGGGCGTGGTTAACCAGTTGCGAAAACTCCGGCTCATGCCCGTGGAAGACCGCGAGACGGCGGCCGCCGAGCTCCAGTCGGAGCGGCACATCGTTTGAGAGCGACAGGCCGAGGGCCGCGGCGTGCTGTTCGAGTTCCGTGTCCGGCCAGTCGATATTTCCCCAGACCAGCCAAGCTCGCAGCCCGGCCATTTGATCCAGAACCTCCGGCCCGCCGATGTCGCCGCAATGGATGAAGGCTTCCGCCCCGGCCTCTCGTAACAACCGCAGGCCGGCGGCGGTTCGCCGTGCCTCGCCGTGTGTGTCGGAAAGAAGCCCCAGGATCACGCGGACTCGCCTCGCGCTGCGGCCATCGTCCCCCGTGGGCTGTCGTTACGAGCGCAGACTACCTAGGAACGCTTCCATCGTATCGAATTTTTGCATGCGTTCCAGCAACATCGGCATCGCCTTGATCGGCGGCAAATCGGCCAACTGCCGCCGTAGCAAGTAAGCTTTATTCAGCGTCTCCGGCGGCAGCAACTTTTCCTCTTTACGGGTGCCCGATTGCTGAATGTCCATCGCCGGCCAGATGCGTTGGTTGGCCAGGTCGCGGTTGAGCGCCAGTTCCATGTTTCCGGTACCCTTGAACTCTTGAAAGATGAACTCGTCGGCCCGGCTGCCGGTGTCGATCAGGGCCGAGGCGATGATCGTCAGCGAGCCGCCGCCTTCCACGTTGCGGGCCGAGCCGAAAATCTGCTTGGGCTCCTGCAAGGCGCGGATGTCGAGCCCGCCGGTCATCGTGCGGCCGCTGCTCCCAACGTGGGCGTTGAAGGCCCGTGCCAGGCGGGTGATCGAATCCAGCAGAATGACGATGTGCTCGCCCGATTCGCACAACCGGCGGGACCGCTCGGTCACCAGCCGCGCGACGCGGATATGCGAGGCGATGTCCTGGTCGTTGCTCGACGCGATCACCTCGCCGCGCACGTTCCGCCGCATATCCGTCACTTCCTCCGGCCGCTCGTCGACCAGCAGGACGATCATGTAGATTTCCGGATGGTTGACGGCGATGCCGTGCGCCATCTGCTGGAGGAGGATGGTCTTGCCGGTGCGCGGCGGCGCGACGATCAGGCCCCGCTGCCCGCGTCCGATGGGCGTGAAGAGGTCCACCACGCGCATCGTCAGGGGCCCGCCGGGCGTGTCGAAATGCAGCGCCTCGAGCGGATCGATCGCGGTCGTCTCTTGCAGTGGCTTGGGGGGCAGCCATTGCTTCACAGGGATGCCGTTGATCTTGTCGATCCGACCGAGTTTGAACCGGCGATTACCCTTACTGCTAACCCGCGTGGTGGGACCTGTCAGTGTCTCGCCGCCGCGGAGGCCGAATTTCCGCACCGCGTCGGACGAGACGTAGGGATCGTCGGGGCGGACGGCCAGGTGTCGTTTCGGCGACCGCAGGAAGCCGGCTCCCTGGTGGTCCCGCTCGAGCACGCCCTCGACGATCGCGTCGTCCTCGGCAGACTCTTTTTGATCGAGATTCGTAGCTTTCTTGTTCGGCATTCTCGCCTTCTTGTTTCCACCCTGGAATAAATCAGTATTGGTACGAACGCATACTCAATCGGCACGAAACTGCCCGCGACAGCGATGTAGGCGTTGTTCGTGTGACTAAAGCACCCTTACCCCACACCCACGAGTGCCCGCCGCTAGGGACATTCGTGGCCACGAACCTTCCAATCTAGTGTACTACACGTTTCCGCCAACGGCAACTCTGACAATACCAGAACCCGAAGCGTGAGCGAGGGAATCAGAACCCGAAGCGTGAGCGAGGGAAGCGTGAGCGAGGGAATCTCAAAGGCTAACCCGGTTTCCGCTAATCCCTCGCTCACGCTTCGGGTTCTGATTGTGCTTCGGGTTCTGGTCCCTCGCTCA
>JAGMDK010000598.1 GCA_023128695.1 Phycisphaerae bacterium | reverse complement strand
TGTACAAGTCGCAGGTATTCACGGCTGACACAGCCGTGCCACCCATCCGCGGCTCTTCTTCCAGGCGGCAGGCAAAAGGCAGGGCGGGTGAGCGGGAGGGCGAGGCTCCTGCCGAGCCAGTCGCGGCTCAGCGGGAGCTTCGCCCTCCCAGTCGCGGCTCAGCGGGAGCTTCGCCCTCCCTTTCATGACGCTACCCGTGAATTGAGCGTTGACAGAGCATTAGTAGTGCGGGCCGGCGAGGTATTGCTCCATTTCGGCGAAATCGTCGTAATCGACCCGGCCGTTCTCGCGGATATCGACGTACATGCCGCAGCCCTGCAAGCCGGCGTTATGCTGCAAGACGGCGTAGTCGTGCAGATCGACGTCGCTATCGCCGTCGAGGTCGCTGTCTCGTCCCAGCGGATCTTCGTAGCGGAAGACCAGCAGGCTCCACCGCGGGATAACGATTTGGGCCCCGCCGCCGCTGACCGAGACCTGGCCGCCGTTGCCCCAGCCGTTGCCGCTGTATTCGAGGGCCTGGCTGTTGAGGATTTCGTACCAGGTGCCGTCCGCCGGGAAGCTGAGGTAGTAATCGCTGTAGTTGGAATCGCTGAAATTGACCACCACCACGATTTCGTTGCTCTCGCCGCGGCGGAAGGCAATGACCTCGCTGGTATCGTTGATCTCGTAGACGTTGGAGGGCGCGTCCGCGCGCAGGCCGCAATTGCTCTTCCGCGGGCCGATGGCATCCCGGAAGAACAGGGTCATCTCCGGCCGGCTGACGGCCTTGGACCAGTCAATGCGGTTGTTCCAGCCGGAGTTGAACTTGCGGTCCTCGAGCCATTCGCCGCCCTGGAGGAACATCGGGATACCCGCCGTCATGATGGTCAGACCCTGGGCGAGCTTGGAGAGCCCCTTGGCTTTGTCGCTGTAGGGATCGCCGGAATCGATGCTGACCGCCAGACGTTCGTCGTCGATGCCACTGCCATCACCGCCGGCTTCGTCGTGGCCTTCCACGTAGCGGACCAGTTGCGCGCTGTCGTAGCCCCAGGCGATGATGGCGCTGGCAACCGAACTCATGCTGGGATTCCCACCGCCGGCTGCCGCGAAGATCGCCGCCCGCACGTCGTCGTTGAACTGATCGTGCCATTGGGCGTCGAAACCGGCGCCGTCACCGGCGGTGGGGAGGGTGATCCATTCGTCGTTGGGGAGCTCCTCGGCGATGGAGATGGCGTCGATCTTGCGGGCGTCATTATTGTCATTGATACGCTGCATCAGACTCCAGCCCTGCGGGTAACCCTCGGGGAAGATCCAGTTGTCGCGCATGTAACGCGTCGCATCCATGCGGAACCCGTCCACGCGGTATTCCTCCAGCCAGTGCAGCACGTTGTCGGCGTAGTAATCGCGCACCTCCTGCTTCCAGAGCGCGGCCTGCGAGCCCCACGGCGTCTGGACCACCGGGTTGTCGAAGTAAATCTGCGTGCCGTCGTAATACCACAAGTAATTCCCGTTGAAGGAGAAGTGGTTGTAAACGATATCCAGCACCACCGCGATGCCGCGCCGGTGCAGTCCGTCGATCATGTACTTGAGATCCTCCGGGCTGCCGTAGGCCTCTTCCGGAGCCCAGTTATTGACCGGGTTGTAGCCCCACGACTCGTAGTAGTCGAACTCGGTGATCGGCATCAGCTCAACCACGTTCACGCCCAGGTAGAGCAGGTGATCCAGGTGGGTGTCGACCACGTCGTGATACAGGCCCATGCGGTTCAGGCCGTCGTTGTAGCCGGAGAAGGTACCCACGTGCAGTTCGTAGATCACCATTTCCTCGAACGGCGGCGTGTCGAAATCCTGGTCGGCCCAGGTGTACGATGAGGGATCGATCACATACGTGTTGTCGTTGTCGGACGGATTCATGGCCCGGCCGCGGGCGTCGGTCTTCCACACCGTCCCCGGCTGAAACACATACTTGTATTGGTCGTAGGCCTCGATGTTCGGGATGATCGGCGGCGTCGGAGAGGGGGTGACCTTTCGCGTGAAATAGTCGCCGCTCTTGGTCATAGGTAAGGAGGAGGCACTCCAGCCGTTGAACTCGCCGGCGATGTAGGCCGAGGAGGCGTTGGGAGCCCAGACCTTGAAAACCGCGCCTCCGTCACTGGTCATGCTGCAACCCAGCGGGGCGTGGCTGAGCGTGGCGAAATCCAGATTCCAGCCGCTGGCGGGCGGGCTGCTCGACATGCCGTCTGGGCCAAGATAGTCGGTGTCACTGCCATCGGTTAGCTCGATGTAGTACTCCAGCGTGCCGGTCGGCGACGTGGCCGGGATGACGGCCGTCCAGACGTCGTAAACACCGCGATTGTGCGAGTAGTCGGCGGCAATCCATGTGGGGGTGCCGTCATCGACCCAGACGCCGGCCGCGGTGATGTCGTAATAGTAGGTCTGGAACGAGATCGAGAAGCTCTCGCCGTCTACCGGGCAGATCGGCAAGCGTTCCCGCCAGTCGATATGGGTGACGCCGGCCCATTCGACGTTGTCGTCATGGCCGGCGCCGGCGAGCAGGAACGTCAGGCAGACGATGGCGAGTAAGGGGGTTCTTCGAGCCATTCTTGTCCCTCTATTTGGACTGGGGATACCGTTTTCGCATGGCCGGCCACGAGGCCGACATCTTCGATTATATCAGGGCCACAGCATAGAGTGGGGGTGCGGGTACCCCATCCCGTTTCGCCGGCCCGGAGACGGGCGTCAGGAAAGTGGGTAAACC
>JAGMDK010000597.1 GCA_023128695.1 Phycisphaerae bacterium | reverse complement strand
CATGCCTCAGAAAATCCACCCACAGATTCTGCGGAAGAGCCAATTTTTTTACCCCTTATTACTCCGCCACGGAAGTCGGCACTATCTCAAGATTGTAGCGGCCGGGCTCTGCCCCGTCCATTGTCGTGGATATGTAAAACAACCTCGGGGTGGGCGTCAGGAAAGTGTGTAAACCGGTGGGCCGTTGTCGAGGATGGTGGTCACGCCGGCGCGAATCGTCTCGAGCACGGGGTCCGGGCCGGGGGTGCCCGCGCGGAAAGGGTGGGGCACCCGCGCAAAACATATCATGAAGAACCGCGGGCTTCAGCACGCGCGGTTGATCGCGACGCATAATGGTCCTCTTTTGCGGGATACCGCGCGGGCTGAAGCCCGCGGCTCTTCGCGCGGCGCCGCGCGGACTGAAGTCCGCGGCTCCTCGGGTTTGGTGTGCCCTTGCCAAGCCCCCGCCACAAAAATTAGTCACACACAATGCCTCTAAGCCGGTTGGCGCAGTTTGACACCGCAGGGGGCGGCGCTATAATCGCGGCTTGATTTACGGGTTAATCCTGCGACCGAGCAACCCAACCGACCGGTTGCGCCACGCGGAGGTGGCTATGTTCAGAACCGCCGGGCCTTCTTGCTTCGTGAGGTCCTTCCTGGGCCTGCTTTTCGTTCTCACCGTTTGCGTCCCCGTCGGCGCGCAAACCCCGCTTCAGGGCTTCATTACGGGGGAAGCCGCCCGGGCGTGGGACCACTGGCAAGCCGCCATGCAGGCTATCCTCGATCGCGATGAAGACCGGATCGAGACCGCGTTTGGCGACCTGCTCGCGGCCGAACCGTCATCTTTCCGTGTCGCTCTGCTGGCCGAGCACACGGTGAAGCGCACCGCCGCCGGCGGCGCGGTGCTGCTCTTCGAGCAGGATCGCGAGGCCGAGGCACTCGGGCCCAACGGCGAGCGCGTGGCCGAACTGCTCATGACCGGCCGCGAGCAGATGAACGAGGCCGATGACGGCTTCTATTTCTGCCAGCTCGGACGGTTCGACGTCGCCAACGCCAACTTCCGGGCCTTGCTAGTTGCGAATCCCGACCCCGTGGCCCTGCTCGAATTTACCGACCGGGTGCCGAAACGCCGCGATATCCTGATCCAGTTGCTGGACAATCCGAGCGTCGGCGAGTCGATCCGGCAAATCATCAAACTGCTGGATCAAGGCGAACTGGACATCAAGGCCGATCCAGCCCGGATCAAGGAAAATATCATACGCCTCACGGGGCCGCCGCGCGGGTTTGAGAACGCGGTCGCGGCCCTCAAGGATTCCGGGGAGTACGCGATTCCGTTCCTCGTGGAGTCACTGCGTGATCCGGAGCAAGAGGAGCTCTTCCAGGCCATCAAGCGCTGTCTGCCGTTGATCGATCGGCCGGCCCTGAATCCGCTGGTGATGGCGTTGCGGGTCAACGACGATCCGACGAAGCGCTTCCTCGTGGAAGCCTTGGGCAAAATCGGCTACGTGCAGGCCGTGCCCTACCTCAAATACATCGAGCAGGATGAGAACGCCTCAACGGAGGTAAAGCAGACCGTAGCCGACGCTTTGGATCGCTTGAGTGCCCGCGGCGTGACGATCAGTCCCAGTCTCTCCGCCGCCGACGCTTTCCACGCCCTTGCGGAGGACTATTACGCGGACAAGCCTTCCCTGGCGGCGGACCCGCGGCTGGATACGGCGAACATCTGGTACTGGCGCGACGACCTGCTGCAAAACATCGAGGTCCCGACCGTCATTTTCAATGAAATTATGTGCATGCGCTGCTGCGAGGAGGCCCTCCGGCTCGACCCGGGGATGAAACCCACGCTGGCTCTGTGGCTGGCGGCCAACTTCCGCCGCGAGGCGCAGCTTCCGCTTGGTAAACAGGACCACACGCGACCGGCGAACTATCCCTCCTCTGCGTATTTCGCGCAATCGGCCGGGGCCGAATATTGTCTGACGGCCCTGGCCCGCGCGCTGGACGATGGCGATCCGGCCGTGGCGCTCGGAGCGATCGACGCGTTGCGCAAGACCGCCGGACCGGCCAGCCTGATCGGCGACGCGGCCGGACGGCTGCCCTTGGCGGAGGCCCTCTCGTCCCCGGATCGCATGGTGCGGATCCGCGCCGGCCTCACGCTCGGGTACGCCCGCCCGCTTGAGCCCTTCCAGAATTATCAGAATCTCATGCCGGTCTTGACCGAGGCGCTCATGTTGCACGGCGGGGCCAGCAACGCCTTGGTCGTCGATCCGGACGCGGCTTCCGTCAATGCCGTGGCGGCGGCGCTTCGCGGACAGGGCTTTGAGGTTCTCACGGACGCCGGCCTGTTCTCGGGTCTCCAGAAGGTCCGTGACGAGTTGCCGGGCATCGACGTGATTTTCCTCGCCTCGGACAGCAAGGACCCAGGATTGACCGAAGGACTGGCGGCCCTCCGCTCCGAATTCCGTTTCGCCTCCACGCCGGTCGTGATCATCACCAAGCCGGGCGACGGGAACACGGTCCGGGCTCTGGTGCGGGCCGACTATCGGCTCGGCGAGGTACCTATGCAGCCGAGTGCCGGGCAGGTGGCGAAGGCGGTCGCGACCGTGTCCCGAGCCGTCGGCTCCAAGTCCATTACGCCGGAGGTCGGCGCCCTGCTGGCGATGGAGGCGTCAGAGGTCCTGCGGCTGCTGGCGGTCACAAATAATCCCTTGTTCGACGTCGCCGAGGCCGAGTCCGCCCTGCTGGCTGCACTGGAGACGCAAGAGGCGGCGTTGCGGCTCTCGATCGCCGAAGTGCTGGGCTACCTGGGTTCGAGCAAGGCCCAGCAGGCAATCGCGAACATCGCGCTCGATACCAGCGAGCCCGAGGACATGCGGGTGAAGATGTTCGCCGCCTTGGCGGAAGCGGCCAAACGCCGCGGCAACCTGCTGGATAATGATCTGGTCCAGAAGATCGTTGAGATCGCCGAGGGTGACGAGAACATGACGATTCGCGAGGCGGCCTCACGGACGCTCGGAGCGTTGAACGTCCCTGGGGCCCCGGCGAGCGAGATCATCCGAAACCAATATGGCGGGTAGGAGCCTCAGATGTTTCACGCCCTGGCACCATTGGCGTTGCTGTTGGCCCTCGGGCAATCCGAGGCGGAAGTTGGGACGGGCCCGCAGCCCTCGCCGAACCCGATTTCGTGGGAGTACAAGTTCACTTTCCTCGACCCCCAGCGGATCGAAATCCAGCTTCCGGACTCTGCTGAGCCCGAGGTGTACTGGTACTTGGTGTACACGGTCGCCAACACCGGGCAGCGCAGCCAGCATTTCTTTCCGCTCTTCCAGATCGTGACGGAGGATTTGCGGGTTTTCGACACCGACATGGGGATCAGCCCGCTGGTTTTCGACGCCATCCGTGAGCGGCACAACATCACGCACAAGTACCTGGTACATCCCACAAAGGCGATCGGCCCGCTGCTGGCCGGCGAGGACAACGCCCGCGAGTCGGTCGCCATCTGGCGTCAAATTGACCTAACTCAAAATAATTTCAGGGTTTACGTCGCCGGGCTCAGCGGCGAGACGCGCTTCGTCCCGAATCCCTCGTACAACCCGGATCAGCCCGAGACCGAGAAAAGTATCGGCCCCGACGGGCGCGAGTGTGAGAAAACGGTCAATCCAACATACTTTACCCTTCGTAAAACGCTCGAAATCCGCTATACTCTGCCCGGTTCGCCGAATTCTCGCTTCCAGGCCGTACCGGAGCGCGGCGAGATACGTTGGTTAATGCGCTAAGGAAACGGACCTAAGAATATGGCTCACAAAAAAGGACAAGGCTCGACCCGCAACGGGCGTGACAGCAACCCGCAATTCCGCGGCGTGAAACTCTACGGCGGTCAGTCAGCCCGGGCCGGCTCGATCATCATTCGGCAATGCGGCACGCCATTCAAACCCGGCCAAAACGTGGGACGCGGCAGGGACGACACGCTGTTCGCCCTGGCTGACGGCGTGGTGGAGTTCCGCGGCCGTATGGTCTCGATCATCCCGGCGGAAGCCACGAACTAACTAACCGTGCATGCTCGTGCAACGACGAAGAGCCGCGGGCTTCAGCCCGCGCGGCCATTCGATCGCCGATCTGTCGCAAGATTGCTCACGGTCATTTAGCTCATTGGGTCGGTGACACCCCTACCCCACTGTTCTGGCACCCGGCAATGCTGCACCCGGCTTGGGGAGATGAAATCGTGAACCCACGTTGGGACGACCTGGGCCACCCGTCCGTAGCGGCCGGCGGCTCGCCGGCCGTAGGACGCCGGAAACGCCGCTTCGTGCCAACGGCCTGCGAGCCGCAGGCCGCTACAGGACTTTTGCGGCGGAGTGGTGGGTGAGAATCGGTTCTCTGTTCC
>JAGMDK010000596.1 GCA_023128695.1 Phycisphaerae bacterium | reverse complement strand
CCGTACTGGCGGGCACGGAGGCCCGCCCCACCCACTATGTTGGCACTTACCCATTGGATAATGGGGTCAATTGGACAGGATCATATCGCGGGACTCATGAACGTCGAACCATTCCAAACCGCGGAAGGAAGTGATTTCCCGTACTGTCGCCAACTCTCGATATTCCTCGAGAATCGGGTCGGACAACTGCTGCGGATCACGCGTTTGTTTGAGGATGAGCCCCTCCACATTCTTGGCCTGTCCGCGGACGCGTCGGTGGACTGCGCCATCCTGCGTCTGCTGGTGGATGACCCCGACCTGGCGCACCAGATTCTCACGGATGCCAACTTCGCGGTCGCCGAGAGCGAGATCCTTGTTGTCTCGCTGCCGCCCGGCAAACGCGGCATCTTGACGGTATTCAGTGCCCTGATCGCCGCGGAGATAAATATCAATTACCTCTACACGTTGTCTGTGAAAGAAAACCGCCAGCCCGGCCTGGCGATCCAGGTGGACGATACTCAGAACGCCATCCCGGTCTTGCGGGAGAAACAATTCCGCGTTCTGGATCAGAGCGAGCTTTAGCCACGCCGAATGCGGAAACCGCGGACCGCACCCGAATTCCGTTGCTGGACGATGAGCGATGGGTATGCGCTCCAGGGGCGACTTTGGAGAGCAACCGGCCGCAAGCCGGATTGTGGAATACTGTACCTCCACGGCATTCAATCCCACGGGGGCTGGTTCGAATGGTCGGCTTCGCTGCTGGCCGACAGCGGCAATCCCGTCCTGCTGCCGGATCGCCGTGGCAGTGGCCTGAATCAAGCCGCGCGCGGCGACACCCCCGGCAGGGAGCGTTGGCTCGCCGACCTGGATGAGTTATCGGACTGGGCAGAACGGGAATTCGGAGTATCTCAGTTTGCGGTCGTCGGCGTGAGTTGGGGAGGAAAGCCGGCTGTCGCATGGGCGCTGAAGCGGTCGGAGCGCGTGCAACGCCTGCTCCTGATCGCGCCGGGACTGTTTCCCGCCGTGGATGTGGGCCTCGGGGGCCGCCTTCGGGTAGGAGTGTCTTTGCTCACGCGGCCCACACGCCTGCTCCCGATCCCGCTCGATGACCCCGCTCTTTTTACTCAAAATCCTATGGGGCAATCATTTATCGCGTCTGACGCCTTGAAGCTGACCCACGCCACGGCCCGTTTTTTTTATGAATCATCCCGTTTGGATCGGATGTTGCTGCGGGCCGGGGAGGGATCATTGCGGGCCCAGACCACGCTCGTGCTTGCCGGACGTGAACGTATTATTCGCAATGCCCGCACCGAGGCTTGGCTGGAGCGCCTCGCCGCCGGCCCTCTGACGGTTCACACATTTCCAAACGCGTCACACACGCTCGAATTTGAATCCGAGCCCGAGCCCTTCGGCCGGCTGGTCGAGGAGTGGGGCGAAATAACGGTGGGCGAGTGTTGAGGAGCAACGAATGTGTTGTACACCAAGAATGTTGTGCAACAGATTTGTTTTACGAGGCGAATCCCGGAGCCGTCCTTTGATATGATCCCCCTTGATGGAGGAGCACGACTTGCTGGCTATCATCCACCTCAGTGATTTGCACATCCACAAGGATGACCGGAAGTCTGACAACAAGAACGCCAAGCTGCTCGTGAAGCATCTGATCGAGCGGTTCGCGGGGTATGCCAAAACCAAGACCTGCGTGGTCGCCACGGGTGATCTGACCGACGACGCCACGCTGGTGCAATACAAGAAACTACAGACGCACGTGCTCCAGCCGCTGGCCCAGCAGTTCACGCTGCTGGCGGTGCCGGGCAATCACGACTATGCCCGCTGGGGCACATTTTTCGACCGCCAGGCGCCCGCCCGCTACGAGCGGTATGTGCTGCCCCACTTGCAGATCAATCAGGGGAGCGCGAACCGGAAGTATCCTTGTATCACCGCGCGGCCCGGAGAGGCGGTCGTGTTCTTCGGCCTGGACTCCGCCGACCCGCTGGACCAGGTCTGGTTCGCGGAAGGTTGCATCAGGGAGGACCAGCGGCAGGCTTTGGATGCTTTGTTGGCGGACCCGAAGTACAAGGACTACTTCAAGGTCGTATATCTCCATCACCACCCCTTCGTACGCTGGGTCGGCATGAAGTTGGACGGGGCGGAAGATTTGCTCAAAATACTATCCCGGCGGGCGGACCTGGTCCTGTTCGGCCATAAACACAAGCCCGAAGCCTTTTTCCGCTGGTACCACGTGCCGTTGATGCTGGCCTCGGGAAAGGTCACGGAGGCGGTCGGCGGAAACACACTGGCTTATCGCGTGCTGGAAGTCGACCAGGGACAAATCGTCCGCGTGACCACGGAAGAGATCGCCAGCGCGGCCCCGTAGCTCCCCGGGCCGGTCCTACACTTCAAAATCCGCGATCACGGGGAGATGATCGCTGGCCACGCGGGCCAGGGCCAGGCGGCTGCGGTAGACGTGCCGGGGGCGCAACGGCCCGCGGTAGAAAATCTTGTCGAGTCCCCCCGTCGGCGCGAAGCTCGGAAACGTCTTGATTGCCCAGCGGGAACCGGGCCGCCGGTTCGTGGCACACGAAAAGCCGGCCGGCCGGAACAGCCGGCGTTTCAACACGCCCCGCCAATCGTTCATGTCCCCCGCGATCAGGCAGAGAGCGTCCGCCGGCAGCCGGGCCAAGTCGTCGGTTTGTAGCAAGTGTGCGACTTGGCGACGACGCCTGGACGCCGACAAGCTGAGGTGCACGTTAAAGACGTCGAGTTCGAGCGCTCGGCGGGTATCGGACAGGCGTATCCGCGTATGCTGCGCCCCCCGGCCTTTCGTGCTCCCAAGTGTCAGATCGATGTTCCGCTGCCGCCCGATCGGAAAATGCGATAGCGTCGCGTTCCCATACTTGCCGCGTTTGAAGAACACGTTTATGCCCACGGCCCGGTGGGGATATCCGAGTTGATGGGCCAGATGGGCCGCGAGGTTCATCATCCGGGACCGCGGAACGCCGACGTCGACCTCCTGGAGCAATACGATGTCGGCATCGTACCGCCGCAGGATCGTCACGATCCGCTCGGGCATGAACTTGCGGTCCACGCCGATGGCGCGGTGGATGTTGTAGGTCAAGACGCGAAATCGCATACCACTGAATGATAGCCCGGGCCGGCGGCGAGGGGCTATACCCGCGGTCCGGTCTCTGGTGTGCGAGCAGGGCAATCGCATTCTCGCGTACCGGGGTCAGATAGGAAGCGCAACCGGCCAGCAGAATAATCACTGCGCGAGTTCGTGGGCCTTGGTTTACCGCGGAGGTTGTTGACTGTGCGAATCCACCTGCACGACTTCGTTTTGCAACCCGCTTGAGCCACAAGGAGGCTGCGGCCGCCGTGAGTGCCAGGGCCACTGCTACAATGGTTCCCCCGCGGAATGGCAGGAAATAGAGCGCCGCGGCCCAGTAGGCCCCGCCGAGTATCGGCCAAGCGGCCCAATGCTCCCGCGCTCGAAGCGGAGCGGGCAGACACCGGGAGAGCACGTACCCCGGCACACAAGTAGCCACTCCGACCACCACCAGGGCCCACAGATGGTCAGCAAGTTCGCTTCCCCAGATCATTCCTGCGTTCTTGATCCTCCAACGCTATATAGACAAACCGCCCAGACGCCGCGGGGTCAGCTATGCGGCACCAGACGGCCGCGGGCGTCCGTGCAGCGGATTTCGACTTGGTCCAGACTGAAGCTCGGGTCCGGGCGGATCGAAATAATGCGGCGGTTCCTCGATTCGAGCTCGTGCAACAACGGGCGCTTGCGGTTCTGCAAGAGGAACGACACGTCGGGCGAGACCGAAACCTCGATCAGATGAATATGCTCCCGCGTCACCGCCAGTTGAACCAGCCGCATCACGTCCAGCGCGACCGATTCGACGGACTTGACCAGCCCGGTCCCGCGGCAGTGGCGGCAGTCCTGGTATACACTGCGCATCAGGCTCGCTCGCTGCCGCTGGCGGGTCAGCTCGATGATGCCGAACTGGCTCGTGCGAAGCACCTTGGCACGCTCCTTGTGGTCTTTGAGATTGCGGGCCAGCCGGCGTTCGATCTCCCGCCGATGCGACTCCATCCGCATGTCGATGAAATCACAGATCACGACGCCGCCCAGGTCGCGGAGCCGCAGTTGCCGGGCGATTTCGTCGGCGGCCTCCAGATTGATCTTGTACGCGGTCGCTTCCGCATCGTTCTCCGTGCGATAGCGGCCGCTGTTCACGTCGATCGCCACCAGCGCCTCGGTCGGATCGATCACCAGCGAGCCGCCGGACTTGAGCGGCACGCGGCGGGAATGCAGGCGTTCGAGCTCGGCCTCGATGCCGTACTTATGGAAAATCGGCTCGGGGTCCTCGTAAACGCTGACGATATCGTGGGAGCGGGGGCTGAAGATCGAGAGGAACTCGCGGGCCCGCTCGGCGACTTCGGGATCATCCACGACGATGCGCTCGATGTCGGTAGTGAAAACGTCGCGGATGGTGCGGATGACGAGGTCGGACTCACGATACAATTCGGCCGGCGCGGGCTCGTTCTTGGTGCGCTTCTCGACTGCCCGCCAGAGCCGCGTCAGGTAGGTCAGGTCGCCCTGAAGCTCCCGCTTGGTGCGGGCGAGGGCGGCGGTGCGGGCGATAAAACCCATCTCCGCGGGGAGTTCGAGTTCGGCGAGGACGGCGCGCAGCTTGCTGCGGGATTCGTCGTCCTCGATGCGGCGGGAGACCCCGAGGCGGTTCATGCCGGGCATCATGACCAGGAAACGGCCGGGGATGCTGAGGTAGGTGGAGAGCGTGGGGCCTTTGGTGCCGATGCCCTCCTTGGTGACCTGCACGATGAGTTCCTGCCCGCGGCGAAGGCAGCGCTGGATCGGCGGGCGGGCGCGGCGGGGCATCTTGTGCCCGACGTTTTCAGTCTGACCCGTCCCGTCGGGGAAGTACTGCGGGTGCAGGTCGGAAACGTGCAGGAAGCCGTTCTTGCCCTGCCCGAAGTCGACGAAGGCGGCTTGGATGCTGGGCTCGACGTTGGTGATCAGGCCTTTGTATATGTTCCCGACGTGGCTTTCGGAGGCGGCCCGTTCGAGATAGATCTCTTCCAGACGGCCGCCCACCAGGACGCCGATGCGGCATTCCTCGCGCGGGACGGCGTTGATAATCATCTCGCGGACCGGCTCGGCCGGCTTGGGAGCCGCCGGCTTTTCGGCTGGTCGTTTGGCTTTGGCCGCCGCTTGCTTGGGTTCCGCTTTGCTGGGGGGCTGCCGCTTGGCACGCGGCTTGGCTTCGGGTTCGGCCGCCGGTTCGGCCGCC
>JAGMDK010000595.1 GCA_023128695.1 Phycisphaerae bacterium | reverse complement strand
GGAATCACCGGCTGGAAGCCGGTGCTACATAGATGGTAGTGGAGTGGTCAAACGCGGGAATTGTTGGGCGTAGGGTCCCGGAGAACCGAACATGCTAACTTGCCGGACTGTAACGTGTTTCCTTGCGGTGCTTTTGGTGATAGGGGCCGAACCGCCTCCCGCGGCGGCCGACGACGACATCCAAGCCCGAATCGCGGCGGCGGGGGGTGTTGACGATTACGACGCCGACGCGGTCGTGGTCGTCGATTGGAAGGATGTGCTGGTGCGGCCGAACGGCATCGGCACCGCGCGGGAGCACAAGGTCACCAAGGTTCTGCGAGACGGAGCGATCCGCCGCCTAGCCGCCCAGACTTTCCCCTTCGATCCGAATACCAACCGGCTCGAACTGGTTGCCATCCGCGTTTACCGCGCCGACGGCAAGGTGGAGGAAGTCCCGGTCGATACGAAAGTGCAGCAGCCGCAGACTTCCTCGGGCATGTACTGGGGCGGGCAACAGTACGTCGTCTCGCTGCCGCGGCTGGCGGTGGACGACGCGGTCGAGACCATCACCGAGCTGACCGGCTTCAACGTGGCCTATCTGGCGGACGGCGGCGGCGGGTCGTCGGGGACGCCGGCCGAGGTCAACGCCCATGGTGACGTGCTGCAACCGCCCGTCCCCGGCCACTGGCACGATGAGGCGCATTTCTGGACGACGGGCTATCCGATCATCGAGAAACGCTACAGCGTCCGCGTCCCCAAGGACAAGCCGCTGCAATACGAGGTCTACAGCGGCGAGCTCCGCACGACGGTGACGTTCGACGAGACGCACATCACGTACTCGTTCGAGAAAAAAGACGTCACGCCGCTCAAGAGCGAGCCGTACATGGAGCCGTGGCCGAACGTCGGTACGAAATTGCTGCTGGCGACGCTGCCGACCTGGGAGGACAAGGCCCGCTGGCTGTGCGAGGTGAGCGAGCCGCAGTTCGAGGCCGACGACGCGATCCGCGCGAAGGTGGCCGAGATCATCGCCGGCCTGAAAACGGACGAAGAGAAATATACCGCCCTCAACCACTGGGTCGCGGAGAACGTCCGCTGGGTCGGCACCAGCCGCGGCATGAGCGAGGGCTACACCACCCACGACATCAAGGAAACCTTCCGCGACCGGGCCGGCGTGTGCAAGGACAAGGCCGGCATGTTGGTCGGGATGCTGCGCGTCGCCGGATACGATTCCTACCTCGTGATGACCATGGCCCGCCAGCGGGTGGACCCGATCCCGGCGGATCAGTTCAACCACGCGGTCACGTGCATCCGCTGGCCGGACGGCTCGCTCAAGCTGCTCGATCCGACCTGGATGGTCAACAGCCGCGATAACTGGTCGACGCTCGAACCGTTGCAGCACGTGGTCTACGGCATCCCAGAGGGCAAGGAACTCTCGCAGTCGCCCTACTTCACGCCCGAAGAGTGCCAGGCGAGCTGGCAGGCGGAAACCGTGATCGACGGCAATAACGGCTTGAGTGGCAAGGTGGAATTCACCGCGAATGGCACGCCCGAGGGTCGCTTGCGCCGCACGCTGGCCGGCTTCCATCCCGATGAGCGCGGCGAGTATTTCGATAGGACCTTCCAGCGGCTGAGCCCGAACGCCAAGCCGACCAGCGTCAGCCTGCTGGACCCGGCTGATTATTCCGCCCCGCTATGGATCAAATGTGATTTCAAGGCCGACAACTACGCGCTGGGCAACCACGACGTGCGTTACCTGAAGTTGCCGTTGCTCCAGACAGTGTTCGGCGATCGGACGATGTACGACCTGTTCTGGAATATCTCCGCCGAGGAGCGGGACTACGGCATCAAGCTACTGGCGACGCGGCGGACTTTGTTCGAGGAGACGATCACGCTGCCGGCCGGCTGGGAAGCGGTGGATCTGCCTGAAGCGGTGGACATCGACGGCCCGTCGGCGGGCCTGCATTTCGAGATTCAAACCCAGCCGGGGCTGATTCAGTACACCTGTGACCTACGCATCAAGAGCTGGATCATTCCGCCGGACGGATATGCGAATTACAAGGAAGTCATGGATAAGTTCAAGGAACTGGCCGGTCACATGGTGGCCTGTGAGCTGGAGGGTGCTCGTGCACAACGCTAAATCAAACCGGAACGACGTCCGGGACGGAGCCCGGACGCTACATCGCGGCACACGGCGACGGCATATCTTGCTGGTAGCAACGTTGCTCGCTTTGCCATGCATCACATGTTCTGATCAGGTACAGGCTCAATCCGTTCGGCCGGTACGGGGCCCGGCCGCTACAGCACCGCCGGACGCGGTGTTCGAGTTGTGGGAGCAGAGCTGGACGTTGAATGACGACAACTCGATCGTCTATCACAACAAGCAGCACCTTCGGCTGAACAGCGATCGGACATATCGTGAATTCGCCGATCCACGGATTACGGTCGACGTGGACAACCAGGAGCTCGAGGTGCTCATGGCCCGCACCAGGCTGCCGGACGGCAGCTACGTCGACTTGCCCGACTATGCGCACGTGGTTATCTCGCCGGATGCGTCGGCGGGCTGGCCGGCGTATGCGAGCATTCGCCAGCACGTGTTTGTCATGAGCGGCATCGAGCCGGGGTGCGTGCTGGAACTGGAGTACAAGATCACCAGCAAATCCGGTGCGCGCTGGTACCTGGGCGCGGACGTGCGGCTGGATCAGCATTACCCGGTTCGCGAGCATCAAATCCAGGTTCAAACGCCGGACAAAATCGCTGCTCAGGTCGTTTTTAGAGGTCTCTCGCGGCAGCAGATGGAGCGGGCCATCAAGGGCGCAGGTCATGGCGGAGCAAAGCTCAATGAACAGACCATCGCAACTACCGGGATGCGGGCCTGGATATTCAGCGACCTGCCCGACGTGCCCGACGATCCCAATTCGCCCCCGTGGCGAGTCGCGTCTCCCCGCTTCGCATTCTGCGCGATGAAATCGACCGACGAGTGGGTCGAGATCCGGCTGCTTCAGATCAACAAATCGGCGTGCGAGTTGGACTTGATTTCCAAGCTGACAAAGGAATGGACCCAGAACTGCACCGACCCGTCCGACAAGCTGCGCGCCCTCCAGGAGAACCTGGCCGCCAGCTTCAATTTCGTCAACTTCCCCATCGAGTGGCGGACCGGCAAGATGCGTTCGGCGGCCCACGTCATCAAGGCCAACTACGGCCTGCCGGACGAGGCCGCGGCGGTGTTCCTGTCGCTGGCCTTGACCGCGAACGTACATGCCTGGCCGGCGTTGCTGGTCGCGGATCACGTTTGGCTCGACGAGGCCCCGCAGGACAGCATGGTCGCGGCGTACCCGATCTTTATCGAAGGCCCCGACGGGCCGGAAATCTGGGATGCCCAGCACGGCCGGATCGTACGCGACAGTCACTGGGCCGGTCATACGCTGATGTGGCTGACCAAGGAGGGGGTGCGGCGCTACCATTTGCCCGCCTGGACGGACGCCGACGAGAGCCGCTGCCGCGTGCAGGGCAAGGTGACGATTGATGAGGACGGGACCTACGCCGGCGAGCTCTCGCTGCGGACAACGGGGCTGTTCGTCTCGCCGGAGAAACTGCGGACCGGCGACGCGCAGAAAAGCCGTGTGAAGGCGTTGCTCAAGCGTGTGCTGCCGGACGTTGAGGTCGAGAATTATTCGGTCGAGGCATTGGGCGCGGGCGTTTTCGAGGTCGCCGCGCAGGTCAAGTCCTCGGCGGAATTGAAGAAATGGAACGGTAGTTATTGCCTGCAACTGGCTGAGGATGGCCCGTTCATGGCCGCTGTGCCGCTGCCGCTGCCGTACAGCACGCGGACGAATCCGGTGTGGCTGAGGGGAGCCTTCGACGAGCAGATCGAGCTCACCATCGAATGGCCGGAGGGTTGGACGGTGGAGGCCCAGCCGCACGAGGTGGCGTCTGCCGCCGGCGAGCGGGCTTCGATGAAACAGGAAGTCAAGTTCGGCGACAATAACTTGACAGTGACGCGTCATACGCGCGTGACGGAACGTCAATTGCTGGCAGAGGACTTTCTCACCCTGCGAGAGGCGCTCAACGAACTGCGGAGCGAGCACGCCCGGACGTTGCTCTTGAAGCCGTAATTTCGTGTTGCACCAATTCTGTAGCGTCCGGGCTCCGTCCCGGACGTCGCCGCGGCTCGGCGGGAGAGCGAGGCTCGGGAGGGCGAGGCTCGGGAGGGCGAGGCTCCTGCCGAGCCGGGGGCGCCGCGGCTCAATGGGAGGGCGAGGCTCGGGAGGGCGAGGCTCCTGCCGAGCCGGGGGCGCCGCGGCTCAATGGGAGGGCGAGGCTCCCGCCGAGCCGTAGCGGCGGCTCAGCAGGAGCTTCGCCCTCCCACGACCGCGGCTCAGCGGGAGCTTCGCCCTCCCTTTCATGGCGCTCCCAATAGCAGGAACACCCTGTCGCCCAGCGTCACAATCACCACGCCGATCAGCGCCAGCACGAGCGCGGCGACTTTCCGCGCACCGAAATGCTCCTTGAGGATCAGGGCGGCGAAAACACAGCCGAAGATGACCGAGGTCTGGTTCAGCACGCCGGCGATGGAGGCATAGGTGTACTTGAAGCCGGCGACCCAGAAGATCATGCAGATATAGGTGCCCAGGATGGAGGCCGGCAGAGCGATTCTCCAGATGTCCGAGGGCCGGAAGATGGTCCAGTGGGCTTTCCATTTGCGGCCGAGCAGGGCGAACAGCCCGAGGAAGATCACGCCGGCCGCCACCCGCAGGGCGGTGGCCCAGATGAGCGGCGAACCCTCCAGGATCGGCTTGGTAATCACGATGCCGAACGCCATCAAGGCGACGGCCAACATCGCCAACAGCATGCCGAGGATGATTTGCCCCCGCGTGCGGCTGGCGGGAAGCCGGTGCCGCGAGGCGATGAGCACGCCGACCACGATCAGCCCGGCCCCCCCGTAATGCACGAGGGCGAGTTGCTCCCGGAGCAGAATCCAGGAGAAGAGGATTACGAACGGGCTGTACACGCAGTCCACGATCGAGATCAGCCCGACGCCGATCAGGTTCAAGGCGTGGAAGAAGATGGTATCCGCCAGCGCTAGGCCGATGACCCCGCTGAGCAGGAGCAGGCAGACATCGCCGAGGCAATACTGTCGCAGCATGTTCAGGCCGTTCTGCTCCCAGACGATCAGCACGACAAGCGTGACGATGAGCAGCACCAGCCCGACGGCGTTTTTGTACAGGTTCAGCGCGACGGGGGCGACGCGCTCGCCGGCCAGCTTGAACAGCACCAGAGCAAAGCCCCACAGCAGCGCGGTCAGCAGAGCATAGGTTTGCCCCAGGGCGTGGTGCTGGTTTGTTACTGCGGCAGCCGCCTCGGCAATCATGCGGGGATCATACTCATAAGCGGCGGGAGTACAAACCGAGCAATGGGCCGGCGCCGCCCGGCCGTTACAATCTGTGAGCGGTGCCGACTCTTGCGGCGGACTGCCGGGCCCTACTGATCCCGTGCCGCGCGTTGTTTGGCCTGGTAACAGTCGCGGCAATAGACCGGGCGATCTTCGGCTGGTTTGAAGGGCACGGTTGTTTGGGCCCCGCATTCAGCGCAGGTCACCTCGTACGATTCGCGCGGCGGCCGGTCCCGCCCGCGGCGTTGGGTACCGCGGCGGTCACCGGATTGAGCTTTGCGTTTTTCGCGGCATTCTCGGCAACGCTTGGGCTCGTGCGTGAAACCACGCTCCGCGTAACGCTGTTGGTCATCGGCCGAGTGAACGAACTCCTGGCCGCAGTCGCAGCATTCGATCGTTTTGTCCTCAAGTTCCATGGGAGGAGCTCCATTTGAAGTATCGGTACATGATACCGGGCCCGGTGCGACATACCAAGTGGCTCGCGGCGACATCTCCAATCGGGTGTGACTATTTTGGGTGGATACGATAACTCTATGGGAAATAACCGGTTGTTCAATACGGTCGTGTTAGTAGTTGTTAGTTATTGGTTTTTAGTGGTCGTTTCGTCCGTACCGCAAATCACGACGAATATGCGTCATTATCCGATCGGGTCATTCGCGACGGCCGAAGGCCGCGCCTTCTAATAACTAACAACCAATAACTAATAAGGGGGTATCCGGTTGACGCA
>JAGMDK010000594.1 GCA_023128695.1 Phycisphaerae bacterium | reverse complement strand
ATACCAGGGCGGAAGTTGTTAGCCGAGGGCGTTAGCCCTTGTTGTTCTACACAAGTCGCCGTGTGCGCTCGCTCTCCCAACTGCGAGCATGAGTGGACGCCTCGACCAACGTGGATTTCAAGTGCCCGGACACCTTGTTCATCACGACCACACACGGCTGTCAGCCCAGTTTGTCGCGCCGTAACGCCGTCATGGCAAAATAGGCCATTATGGGGCGAAAAGATGGCGTTTTGGAGCCTCATATTTGTGTATAACAACGAGGGCTGACGCCCTGGGCTATATTCCAGCGCCCGCTCCGCGGGCTGTTGGCGACGGTACTTGCCCAAGCCGCCCTTCGTCAAACACGAACACGTAATGGAGAGGCACCCAGCAATCGTTAATCTCCAATCCTCTATCCTCAATTCCTCAATCCTCAATCCCCTTTGGTTGTGGCCGCGAGGCTGCTCTAACAGTCCGCCGCAAAAGTCGCCGCGGGCGGAAGATGCGGTAGCGGCCGGCGGCTCGCCGGCCGTAGGAAGCTGGAAACGCCGTTTCGGACCGACGGCCTGCGAGCCGCAGGCCGCTACGGGACTTTTGCGGCGGACTGCTAAGGTCACCTATGACCGAGACGGAGCTCGGTCGCAACATCCTCACTCCGCGCCGCCGATTTTGTCAGGCACCCCTCGAAACGCGGCGGGGCTCGTCGGGAGCGTTTTTCTTCAACTTTTGTTCCTATTTACCCGATATTTGAGGAGTAATATTTTCGCCACGACGAACAGCAAGGAACATGGGGAGCGACGAATGCCGCCAAGAAAAACGAACAGAACCTCGCAGAAGAAAAACTACCGTACCTCCACCTGGAAAACGAAGACTACCCGCTCGTCCGCCTCGTACTACCCCTGCAACTCGCCGAAGTACTCTCCGGCGCGGTTCGAGTGCCAGTGGCGGATGGGGTCCTATCGGAACGTGTGGAGCCAGTTCAACGGCGCCGGGATGAAAACCACCTTCTCGCCCACCTTGGCGAACCGGTGGATCAAGTACGTCAACAACGGCGTCCGCGTGTACAAGTTCAACAACAACGACTTCTCGAAGCACTTCGGCACGGAGTGGGCCGGCGGCACGCCGACGGCCGCGCGCCAGTATCTGCGGAAGAAATACGGTCCGGGTGTCAAGGATGTCACCCGGGGCAAGGGGAACTGCTGGCTGGTCGCCACGACGAAGAACATGACCGGCCGCCCCTTCGCGAACTATCTTTGGAAATAGCCCTCCCAAGGGCAATCAGATCGGTTGATTCCACTAACCCTGAAACCATAGCTTGCTGATTCGTCGATTTCGCGGCCCGTCACGAAAAAGTGACGGGCCGCTATTTTTTTACGCGCAGCCGCGGCGCCTACCGCCCGCTAACCTCCAGCCCGATCCGCGGGTGCAGCACGTGTTGGCCGAACACGTTCGCGAAATCCACGCTCAGCGTGCAGCGGCCGCGCAGACTCTGCGGCACCGTGGCCCGCACTTGCCGGCGGTTGCGGTCGAGTGTGTGTGGCACCGGCGTCCCGTCGAACCTGACCACCACCGAGTCCGCTTGAATCCTGAGATTTTCGGCCCCGCCGCCGCCGCGGGCACTCAACCCGTCGTCCAGGGAGATCAGCACTTCCGTCCCCGCCCGTATTTTCCCCTGGCGGGGTCTGACCAGTGCCACGCGCGGCAAACCCGCCTGGGCCCAACGCGCCAGGCCGAGGAACAGGCCGTAAGCCTCACGCCGGTTGTAGACCGGGTCGCGCAGGCGGGCTTCTTCCGGCGGGTTTGAATGGAATGAGGCCTCGGAGAGCACGGCCGGGACGCGCGCGTGCCGCAGCACGGCGAAGCCCTCGCCGGGGTAGTGCAGATAATCGCTCCGCAGCGCACAGCCGACCTGCCGATCGAGCCGCAGCGCGGAGTCCAAACCGGTCAGCAGATACCGCGCGGCACAGAGGCTCGCCGGGCTGTGGTCGGGCGAGGCGTGGTAGTAGAGCGTGGTGTAATTCGCACTCGGGTCATCCGCCGCGTTGTGATGGATCGAAAGGAAGAGGTCCGCCCCCTCTCGGTTCGCGGCCTCGGCCCGTTGTCGCAAGTCCTCCTTGTCCGGCAAATCGAGACACTCATCGGCTTCGCGGGTCAGGACGACGTCGGCGCCCGCGGCATTCAAGAACTCGCGCAGGTACTGCGCCACGCGCAAATTTACTTCCGCCTCGCGCAGTCCCGTCGGGCCGCGTTTCCACCCGTGGCCCGGGTCGCGCTGCCCAATGTGCCCCGGATCCAGAACGATCTTCACGTCTTTCAGGAACCGCGCGTGAGGCGGGATTGGAAAATCCGGCTCCGGGTGCTCGCTCCAGACAAAGTCCGCCGGCGGGGCGAGCGCGTCGGGAGAGACCGGCGGCGCCTGCGCCATTCGCTCGCCGCCGGACATCAAGAGCCAGACGGCAACGCCCCCGAGCAAGGCGCCGAGGAAGTAGGGCAACACCGCCGCCGCCGTGCCTTTTGAGACGAAGTGGGCCGTATTCTTCCGCTTTGTCGCCATCACGCTGTCACCTGTTAGCGGCGGACTATTAGTACTACAACGCTAGAAACCGCCAAG
>JAGMDK010000593.1 GCA_023128695.1 Phycisphaerae bacterium | reverse complement strand
TGACTCAGGACGTGCTGGATAACGGCCATCCCACCGAGTTGGGAGAGTAATGTAGCGGCCGGGCCCCGTACCGGCCGACCGCCGGCTGGAAGCCGGTGCCACACAATGTAGCGGTCGGCCCCCGTGCCGGCCGTAGAGTGATAAGGTGATAAGGTATGGCGGTCGCAAGGTGGTCTGGGTTGGCTAGAACGCTCCGGGTACCGCCCCCTTATCACTTTATCACCTTGAATGTACCGGCCATCCCACCGGCTGGAAGCCGGTGCCACACAGAGACTGGAAGCCGGTGCCACACAACTAGGAGAGCATCGTGGGTTTCAATTATGTTGTGCTGGGCGCCGGGCGGCAGGGGGTGGCGGCGGCCTACGATCTGGCTAAGAACGGCCAGGCCGACAGAATCACCCTGGCCGACCTCGATTCGGAAATCACCCGGCAGGCGATCCTGCGGCTGGAAACGCTGCTGCCCAAGGCGTCTTGTCAATATGCCGGCGTGATTTGCGACGCCTCCAAGCCGGCGGAAGTGGCTATGACGATTACCGGGGCGGACGTCATCATCTCGGCGGTGCCTTTCCGCTTCAACGCCACGGTGACCGAAGCCGCCATCGCCGCGCAGGCCTCCTTCTGCGATCTGGGCGGCAACACGCAGGTCGTCCAGCAGCAATTTAAGCGGCACGAGCGGGCCGCGGCCGCCGACGTGAGCATCGTGCCCGATTGCGGCCTGGCACCGGGCCTGGGAAACATCCTCGCCGCCCACGGCATCGCCGAGATGGACGAGCCGCAAGAGGTACACATTCGTTGCGGCGGCTTGCCCGAAAAGCCGATCGGGCCGCTGGGCTACAAGCTCGTCTTCAACTTTGACGGGCTGATCAACGAGTACAGCGGACACGGCCAATTCCTCCGCGACGGACAGCGCATCGACATCCCCACGTTGACCGAGGTGGAGGCGATCGAGTTTCCCGCTCCGCTGGGAAGATGCGAGGCGGCTGTAACTTCTGGGGGCATCAGCACATGCGCGGAGACCTTCGAGGGACGCCTGGAATCGTGCGACTACAAGACAGTCCGCTACCCCGGACACTTCGCGGCCATCCGCGCGATGTTCGAGCTCGGCTGCTTCGACGAGCACGTGATTCTGCCGGACGGCACGACACTTGAGCCGAGGGCCTTGCTGCGGCAACTCCTGGAGTACCGCCTGGCGTTGCCCGAAGTGCGTGACCTAGTCGTCCTGCGCTGTACCGTCAGCGGCCGGCACAACGGTCAGCGCTGCACCCGGCGGTATGACCTACTGGACCGTCACGACGAGCAGACCGGCTTTTCCGCCATGGAACGCATGACCGCATTCCCCGCGGCGCTGGTCGCCTATATGCAGGCCCGCGGTTTGATCGAGCCGGGTGCCCGCCCGCTCGAAGTCGCCATCCCCGCCCGGCAGTACTTCGACGAGCTTGGGCGACACGACGTGCACGTGGAAGTGACGACCGAAGTTTGAGTTGGGCGGCACCGGCCAGGCCGCTTTGGCAATTAAGTTAGGCCCCCATCCTGAAAGAGGATGGGGTATTATCGCAATCTGTCTTTCGTTTTGTCAGGAGGAACAAAAATGTTTCGCACTAAAGTTACCATCGCAATCGCCATCGCAGGCTTGGCGACGGGGAAGACCCCGACTCCGGCCCTCGGTCAAGCGGCCAACCTCACCGCACCGCAACTGCCGCTTGTCCTCTCACTGGCGAGTTCACGGGATACCGTCGTTTACGATCACTTCGACGACGGCGTTCTGGACCCGGCTTGGAACATCAGTTTCGAGGAAGCCACCGGCTGGTCGTACACCGAGTCCGGCACGCTGCTCACCGTGACGGACATCTCGACCGGAAGTGATTACACCTGGGCAGTCGTCAGGCTCAGCCGCCCCTGCTCTCCCTTGGGCGACTTCCACGTCGATTTCGCATTCTCCTGGGATTCCGAGGGAAGCATCAGCGCCGAGCAAGCGGTGTTTGTTACCCTCTATACCGGGAGCGGTGAGATGGTTGCTCGCTGCGGGTACTATGACCCGTGGGTGGCACATCGAGGGGCAAAGGAGGTTTGGGTAACTGGATACGGGCAGTGGGAGTCCGGTTATGATTCCCTGCCGTATGCCGGCAGCGCCTCAATGGCCATCGATCGCATAGGCGACGAGATGGACTTCTTCTGGGATGGGAGTCCGCTCGTAAGTCGAGTCTGTGCCTTACCGATCGAAGAGGTGGAAGTCTCCTTTTGGTATGGCGTCAAAAGCGGCGGCTGGGGCGGCCCTTCCTTCTTTGGAAGCGAATCCGTCGATCTCATTAGCGTTGCCGGCACCGGCCCGGATTGCAACGACAACGGCATCCCAGACGAATGCGATATTGATTGCGGCGAGCCTGGAGGCGAATGTGACGTGCCCGGTTGTGGCCAAAGCGCCGACTGCCAGCCGAACGGCATCCCCGACGAGTGCGACATCGCCGACGGCAGCAGCGAGGACTGTCAGCCCAACGGAGTTCCCGACGAGTGTGACATGGCCGATCCGGGAGCGGGCTTCTGTGACGTTTCCTCCTGGGCCACATACGACCCAGGCGACCACGGCGTGGGCAACGACCCCGACGGGTACGCGGACGCTGTCTTCGACGGCCGCTATGTCTATTTTGCGCCTAACTATAATGGCAGCGAGGACAGTGGTGAGGTGCTACGTTACGATACGGACGGGAGTTTTTCCGGGGCGTTGTCCTGGACGACGTTTGATGCCAAAGCCTACCCCCTTGAGGCTAATGGTGGGTACGGCGATGCCGTCTTCGACGGTCGATACGTCTACTTCGTGCCTGCGTTATACCACGGTGAGGTTCTGCGTTACGACACGGCAGGAGGCTTCGCTGACCTCTCCTCCTGGGAGACGTTCGATACTATGACCCACCCTGTCGAGGCCAAGGGAGGCTACTCGGGTGGCGTCTTCGATGGCCGATATATTTACTTCGTGCCTTACCATAACGCTACAATTTTCCATGGCGAGGTGCTGCGTTACGATACGCACGGGGGGTTCTCCAATCCGTTGTCCTGGGCAATGTTCGATGTCAAGGTCAGCCCCGTTGGGGCCAAGGGTGGGTACAACGATGCGATCTTCGACGGGCGATATGTCTACTTCGTTCCTTACTCAGACTCCTGGGGACTCGTCTTCCACGGCGAAGTGCTCCGTTACGATACGGCTGGGAGCTTCTTCGCCCCTTCATCCTGGACAACCTACGACCCAGGAGCCCACGGAGTCGGCGACGACCCTGCTGGGTACGTGGGCGCCGTCTTTGACGGTCGATACGTCTACTTCGCCCCCCTCCATAACAACACTGACTACTACGGCGAGGTCTTACGTTACGACACAACCGGGGAATTCTCCGAGGTGTCGTTTTGGGCCGCCTATGACCCAGGCGCTAACGGTGTGGGCAACGATCCTGACGGGTACACCGGCGCCATTTTTGACGGCCGGTATGTCTACTTCGCGCCTTGCCATAATGGCAACGAACGGCACGGTGAGGTATTGCGTCATGACACCGCCGGGGAATTCTCCGAGGTGTCGTCCTGGGCAACCTATGACGCCGGCGACCACGGCTTAGGCAACGACCCGGACGGGTACCAAGAGGGCGTCTTCGACGGCCGATACGTCTACTTCGCGCCTTGCCATAATGGCACCGAACAACACGGCGAGGTGTTGCGTTACGACACAACAACCGGCTGGTCTCCGGACTGCAATGCCAATGGTATCCCTGACGAGTGCGATATTGCCGACGGGACCAGCCAGGACTGCAACAGCAACGGCATCCCGGACGAGTGCGACATCCCACCGCTGTGTCAAGCTGGCGAGCTTGGGTACCCTGATGAGTGCAGCGAGGATTGCCAGCCCAACGGGATCCCTGACGAGTGCGAACTGGAGGGCAATGATTGCAATGGTAATGGTGTGCCGGACGAATGTGATCCCGACGCGGACGGCGATGGGATACCCGATGATTGCGACAACTGCCCGGATGTTCCAAACCCGGATCAGGCCAACAGTGACGGGGATAGCCACGGTGACGCATGCGACAACTGTCCCTACGATGACAATGAGGACCAGGCAGACTTCGACGGCGACGGTACTGGAGATATTTGTGACGACGACATTGATGATGACGGGGTCCTGAACGAAGACGATGTTTGCGACTATACACCATCAGGTACGGCTGTTGATCCTGAGACGGGGAGGCCGCTTGGAGACATCGACAAGGACTGCGATACAGACCTGGAGGATTTCGCGCTGTTCCAAGACGGGTTCACCGGACCGCTGCCGTAGGGCCCAGGTCCTGTGGACCTGCGGGGACGATTGCTTCTGGGGCGGGCTTAGGCTGATTGCTCGCCGTCGCGTTCCGACTGGTGGGGCGGCCATCCGCGGCCGCCAGCGGACCGTACTGGCGGGCACGGAGGCC
>JAGMDK010000592.1 GCA_023128695.1 Phycisphaerae bacterium | reverse complement strand
GCCGTGTCGGCCGTGAATACCTGCGACTTGTACACGGCTGACACAGCCGTGCCACCCATCAAGCGATGCGTGACAGAGCACTAGGGTCAGGAAGAATAATGGACGAGCCGGGCGATAAAGTTACCGAATGCGATCGTGATGAGCAGCCAGCCGAGCACGACACCGCTCCTTTGTCACCTGGTCACTTTGTTACCTGCCCACCCGCCGCGCCTCCGGTCATCGAACTGGTCGATCTGCACAAGATATACCGGGTCGGGACCGAACTTGTGCACGCCCTGCGGGGAACGACCCTGATCATCCGCGAGAATGAATACGTGGCCATCATGGGCGCCTCGGGCAGCGGCAAGAGCACGATGCTGAACATCCTGGGGTGTCTGGACGTGCCCACCAAGGGCGTCTACCGCCTCCGCGGCCAGGACGTCTCCAAGCTGTCGCAGACCAAGCTGGCGCGGATTCGCGGACGGCAGATCGGGTTCGTGTTCCAATCCTTCGAGCTGCTCGGGCGGACTACCGCGCTGAAAAACGTCGAGCTGCCTCTCAGATATAGCCGCGCCCGCCACCGTCGCAAACGCGCAATGGTGGCGTTGGAGCGGGTCAACCTGGCTGATCGGGCCCACCACCGGCCGAATCAACTCTCGGGTGGGCAGAAGCAGCGGGTCGCCCTCGCGCGGGCCCTGGCCCAGGAGCCCGACATCATTCTCGCCGACGAACCGACCGGAAACCTCGACAGCACGACCGGCGAGGAGATCATGACCATCTTCGACAGCCTGCAAGCCGAGGGCCAGACTATCATCATCGTCACCCACGAAGACCATATCGCCCGGCGCTGCCGGCGGATGATCAAACTCAAAGACGGGCAGATCGTGGTGGATACGAATGAAAGGCAATAACAAAACCCGAGGAGCTGCGGACTTCAGTCCGCGCGGCACCGCGCGGGCTGAAGCCCGCGGCTCTTCAGCGCAAGGCGCCGCGCGGGCTGAAGCCCGCGGCTCTTCTGCTAGGGTTTTGCGAGGTGCTCTTGGCGCGCTGCTCTTCATCCCGGATCGGGTTGCCGCGCTGGCCGGCAACGTCGTCACGGCACTGGTGCAAATCTGGGCCAACAAGATCCGCTCGCTGCTGACCGTGCTCGGCATCATCATCGCGGTTACCTCAATCATCACCGTCGTCACGCTGGTGGAAGGCTTCGGCGACTACGTCACCAATTTCCTCCGCGGGCTGGGAACAAACATGATGGTCGTGTACCCGGAGTGGCTGCGCGGCCCGCGGGGTGAGTATCTGCGTCCGGCGGAAATGACCATCGAGGACATCTATGCCGTCGACGCGAACGCCTTGGAGATCCGCCGCACCTCGCCGGTGATCTGGGAACGCGCCACGGTCGAATATGGCCGCCATCAGCTCGATCGCATCAGCCTGCGGGGCACGAACGAGTTCTTCCAGCCGATCCGCAATTTCTACGTGGATGCCGGGCGGTTCTTCGGGGCCGTCGACGTGGAAAGCGGCGCCCCGGTCTGCGTGCTGGGCCGCGAGGTGCTGCGGAAGCTGGAGTGCGACGAGTCCGTCGTCGGCGACTTCGTACTTTTAGACAGCCAACGGTTCCGCGTCGTCGGGCTGTTCGAGTCCAAGGGCAGCTTCATGGGCGACAACCAGGACGAGTTGGTCGTCATCCCCTGGACCACCGCCCTGAAGATGTATCCATACAACCGCAAATTCATGGCCTTTTACGTCGAAGCGATGAGCGAGGATCAAATCCCCGAGGCCGAGGGCCAACTCGTGCGCATCCTGCGGCAGCGGCACGGGCTCAAATCCGGCGACGCCAACGACTTCGGCATTTTCAAACAGGACGAGATTCTCCGCGAATTCAAGCAGATTCGCGTGATCGCGACGAGTGCGTTGGCCGGCATCGTGAGCATCTCGCTGCTGGTGGGCGGCATCGGGATCATGAACGTCATGCTCGTCTCGGTCACCGAGCGGACCCGCGAAATCGGCCTGCGCAAGAGCGTCGGCGCCCGCCGCCGGGATATTCTCCTGCAATTCCTCACCGAGGCGGTCGTGCTCAGCACGGTCGGCGGCGCGCTCGGCATCGCCCTGGGGTACGCCATCACTCACATTGCCGCCCTGCACCCCAACATGGTAGCGGTGCGGGTGCCGCTCTGGTCGGTGGGACTGGCGCTGGGCTTCAGTGCCGGGGTGGGGATCTTCTTCGGCATCATTCCCGCCTTCAAGGCCGCCATCATCCACCCCATCGACGCCCTGCGGCACGAGTGATACTTAGAAACAGTGTAAGCATTCAGCGGTCAGCAATCAGCGATCAGCGGGGGGGGGACGCGAATAATCAACCAATTCGTGTCAACACGGCCGAACCACCGGCTGGAAGCCGGTGCCACACAGCACGGCCGAACCACCGGCTGGAAGCCGGTGCCACACAGCGCGTGCCACACAGCGCGGTTACTTATTCGCCTGCTGCTCCAGCTCCGCGTGCAGGACCGCCAGTTCCTGACAGAGCGTCTTGAGCTGTGCGGTTTGCCGCGAAGTCGTGAGGCTCTGATAGAACATCAAGGCCGTCAGGGCCAACAGCCACACAACGAACGCGGCATTGGACGGCACCTCGAAGCCGAATTTGTCCGCCGTCCAAATCAGGGGTTGCGGGAAGATGCTGGTGACCAGGAACGCCGCCCCCGAGACGATCCACAAGAGCGACTGCCGCACGGCCATTCGGCTGCGGCGCAGGGCGGCGACCACACAGTACAAGTAGACCAGAGAAGCCGCGACGGCCAATAGTTGTATCGGCAACGGAGTGGTGCTCATACGCTGCCTCCCTTCACCGGCGAGCGCGTCGCGTGGATGAAAATCGCGAGCAGAACTTTGATCATGTACAGCACGGAGTGCAACACGCGGATCGAGCTTTGGCCGCCGCGGCGGGCCTTCATCTTGACCGGCGTCTCGATCAGGCGCAGTCCGTGCTTCCGCAAGACGTAGATGACCTCGGGCTCGGGATACTCCTGCGGATAATCGCCGGCCAACAGGGCGATCGCCCGCCGGCCGAGGGCGCGCTGACCGCTGGTGGGATCCGTGATCGGCTCGCCCGTCAGCCAGCCGAGCACGGAACGCAGGATGCGAATTCCCAGCCGCCGGGCGAAGGTCGACTGATACCCGGTTTCGGTCAGGAAGCGTGAGCCCACGACGGCGTCCGCGCCGCTTTCGAGCAGCTTATCCACCAGGCGTACCGATTCCGCGGGATCGTGTTGCCCGTCGCCGTCGACCTGGAGGCAGATGTCGTAGCCGTTCCGGTGGCCGTAGATCAGCCCAGTCTGCACGGCCCCGCCGATGCCGAGATTCACGGGCAGGCGCAGCAGGATCACGGCCAGGCTGCGGGCCACTTCCGCGGTCCCGTCGGTCGAGCCGTCGTCGACGACCGCGATGTCCCACTCCGGGGCGTGTTGTCTCACGGCCGCGACGACGTAGGGAAGGTTCGCCGCTTCGTTGAAAGCCGGGACCACGACCAACACTTTGAGCTTGGTGTCCTGCGTCACAGCGCGCCTCTGAACCCGCGGCCAACCAGGCCGAATCTCAGGTTAGCAGCTACCGTGTTACCGTCAAGGCTTGCAGTCCGCCGAAAAGTCATGTAGCGTCCGGGCTCCGTCCCGGACGTCGTTGTGAAAGAGCGTTTTTCCGTCTCCTACGTCCGGGACAGAGCCCGGACGCTACATTCGGGACAGAGCCCGGACGCTACATTTCCAGGCCGGCACGGACTTGTGCGGCGGACTGGTAGGCCAACCATGACGACGTCCTCCCTCTGGCACAAAAACACGCTGCGCGAGTTACTGCTGTTCGGAATCGTCGGCGGCATTCAATACGTCGTCGACGTGGCCGTCTTTTCCGGACTGGTGCTGTGGACCGGATTACCCATCGCCTGCAACCTGACCTCCCGCGCCGCGGGCGCGACCTGCGGCTACTATCTCAATGGCGTCTTCACCTTCCGGGTGCTCGGCCGGCGGCGCGAGGGCTTCGGCGCGCGGTTCGTGATCGCCTGGCTGATCACGACCGCCGTCAGCACCGGCTTGATCAAATCCCTGAGTCTGCTCTCGGAAGTCGTCGAGAACCCGGTGCTCTTGGTGTACGGCAAAGCCGTGGTCGAACTGCTGCTGTTCGTGGTCGGATTCTTACTGTGCAAATTGTGGGTCTTTGTGCCCCGCGAGCAAAACGCCCCGGACGCGCGCGGAAGTGCAGTGGCCGAGGTGCCGGCGGAGCCGGCCGCGGGACCGCGCGGGACCGGCCGGGGCACGCTCTTCGTCCTGGCACACACCGACGACGAATTCTTCTTTTCGCCGAGCATCAGACGGGCAGTGGCGGCCGGGAACGCGGTGTATTGCGCGTTCACCACCGACGGAACCGGGCAAGGCGTCTCTCCGGAGATCAGGAAGCGAGAAAGCACCAAGGCCCTCCGTCGTCTCGGAGTATCTGAAAAAAACCTGCTCTTCGTCGGCCTGGAGGCGGGTATCCCGGACGGCGCGGCGCATACGCGTGTCGCAGACGTCTACGACGCGCTCAAACGCACGGTGCACGACCTGCCCCTCGACGAAATCTACGTTCCGGCGTGGGAGGGCGGCCACGCCGATCATGACGCCGGCCATCTCGCGGGAGTGGCCCTGGCCCGCTCGTTGGGCGTGGCGCGGGTCTACGAGTGCCCGGGGTACCATCGCCACACGAAGTTTTTTCCGTTCCGCGTGATGACGTGGATACCACGCGCGGCCACGACGGCGCGGTACCGCTTCGGGTTTGTGGAGGGGCTCTTCTATTTCTCGTTGTGCGCCTGCCACCGGAGCCAATGGAAGACTTGGCTGGGTCTGGGCCCGGAGGCGTTTGTGCGCTTGGTCGTGTGTCGCCGGCACGAATACCGCTCCGTGACGGGGATCGACTACACCCGGCCGCCCCATGCCGGCCCGCTCTTGTATGAACATCGCTTCGGCGTGTCATTCGCCGAGTTCCGAGAGGCGACGGCGGCTTTCATTGCCGAGCACCTCTCTTGGTTTTAACGCCGACCCTAAGTATCATCTTCAATGAGTGAGTGGAATTGCGTCCGGCCGACGACTCAATAAGCAGACTATTTCGACCAGAGGGAACAGGGCATGCAGGAATATGATTTCCGGCCCATCGGCATCGGCGAGGACGAATTGCGAGCCGTCGCCGAGTTGTTCCGGGTCGTCTGGCCGGAAGCCGAGCATCTGACCCGCGATTATCTTCACTGGCTTTACGTTGAGAATCCGAGCGGGCCGGTCATCGGGTTCAACGCCTGGAGCGGCGAGGTCCTGGCCGGGCACTACGTGGTGATCCCGATCCGCGCCGCTTTTCACGGCCGGCCGTGCCAGGCCGCCCTCTCTCTCAATACCGCGGTCCATTCCGAGCACCAGGGACGCGGTCTGTTCACCAGGCTCGCCCAGCAGACCTACGAACTCGCGAAATCAGAGGGCGTACACCACGTCGTCGGCGTCGCCAACGCCAACAGTACGCCGGGGTTCCTGCGAAAGCTGGAGTTTCAGCTCGTCAAACGCTTGGACGCGCGGATTCTTTGGCGCCAGCCGACCCTCCGAGCGGCGAGCGAATGCGCCCCGCCATCCTGGACCCGCATTTGGGAACCCGAGGACCTGCGCTGGCGTCTCCAGAACCCGTCCGTCCGCTATTCGGTTCAGACGAAGCGGGGTTGCCGGCAGATTCTCGCGCCGACCGGCAAGTGCCGTATCCACGCCATATTGAAGCTGGAACTGGCGTCCGAAGCCGCCGCTCTGGATGGCGTGGACGTGGACGCCGGACCGCTGGTGGGCTTGAAACTCTGGCTGGGGCTCAGTTTGCGCGTCAAGTTTTCGTCGCTCGGCGGCCTGGCTGTCCCCCAGCGCTTTCGGGCCTCGCCGCTCAACCTGATTATCCGCTATCTTGAACCCGGCTCGACGCTGATCGAGGCACAAACCGTGGAGTTCGAGGCCATCGATTTTGACGCCTATTGAATCCAAGTCTCGGAGCAAGCCCGTGGCCGCGAGCGGCGTGAGCCCGGAACGGCCGATCATTCAATCGATCGCGGCGGCCCTGGTGGGTCTGCGCCGGCGGTCGCTGTGGCTGGTGTTACTGCTGGTTGTATTGTCCGTGCCCCTTTGGCTGCTGGCCCGGCCCTGGGTAACGCAACGCTTCTTGAAGTTCGAGCTCACAGTTGACGCGCCCGGGCAGCAGTGGGCCGTGGAGTGGGAGCGTACACGCGACGGGCTGCAAAACGGGGCCTGGCTCGACCTCGCCAGCCTGCTCCCCGGGACGGAGACACTGGAAATCCGCCCCTCCGGGCAGGCCCACGAAGCGGGCCGGAACTTCGAGTTCTGGCTCTATACCGTCACGCCGACGCTGGACGCGGACCGGGCGCCCGATCTGAAGGCGCTGCTGGAGGCGTCCGGCGACGCCTTGTGGCACCGGCATCCTGCCGGTGTGGGGCACCAGCATCTTGCCAGTGTGTGGCACCGGCTTCCAGCCGGTGGTACGGCCGGTACGGAGCCCGGCCGCTACACATCCGACTTGTGGCACCGGCATCTTGCCGGTGTGTGGCACCGGCTTCCAGCCGGTGGGACGGCCGGTACGG
>JAGMDK010000591.1 GCA_023128695.1 Phycisphaerae bacterium | reverse complement strand
CGGCCGGTACGGAGCCCGACCGCTACACATCCGTGGGGGGGCACTGGATCGCCCCGCCGCCTTCCGTGCCGGGGATCGTCTACGCGGACAATCAGCCCGGTCTGCTGCGGCTCGAGCTGCCGTCCGGGGGTGTGACCGTTGCCGCGGCGAAAACGGCCACCGGCGGCCCGGTGGAATTTCGGTATGCCGACGACGTACGTACCGTCAACATGCACGCTTCTCCGAACGAAGCCTTCACCGTGCACTTGAAGCGGCGGAGTGTGCCTCCCGACCAATCGCTCTGGGTGCGCCGGCCGTTGCCGAACTACCCGCTCCAGCGGCTGCGGCTGTCATGGTACGACTCGCCGGGGGCACACTTCACCCTGAGTAATGTAAAGCTGCAAGAGACGCTCTTTGGTCGCCGGATTCGTGCCCGCTCGATCACGCCACTCGTTCACCAGGGGGTAGTGGAAACTGGACACGAAGGGAAGACATTCCGTTTCGAGGCCTCGTCCGCGGCTGGAGCGGTGTTATTTCCCATACCAATAAAGCTCGGCTCGCGGATCAACGCCGTGGGGTACGGGCTGACCCTCGTGGTGCTCTTGATGCTTGTGTTCGGGGGGCCGCTACTGTGGCAGCTTGTGCGGCGGATTCCGCGGCCGGTGCGTTCATTCGAGGCCGTCGCCTTGGGACTGGTGGTCGTGGCGCATGTCTGGATGGCGGCGTGGTCGCCGCTGGTCTT
The DNA here is from genome assembly GCA_023128695.1 of Phycisphaerae bacterium. Lineage (GTDB taxonomy): Bacteria > Planctomycetota > Phycisphaerae > UBA1845 > Fen-1342 > JAGMDK01. The sequence continues at coordinate 1,527 of JAGMDK010000591.1, read as the reverse complement.
CGTGCCGGATTCGCTCGACTACGTCCACAGCTCGATGGTGTTTTGGGAGACGTGGAGTCTGGATCACATTCACCCGGGGCGAGTGCCGGGCTTCACGGTGTTCATAGCGCCGTTCGTGGCCGGGTTTCAGGATTTCGGGGCCGCCCTGGGGTGGGTGCACGCCGCGCTCGGGATTCTTGGGGCTTGGCTGGCCCGCGGAATGGTGAAACCGTTCGCGCCCCGACCATGGCCCGGCGTGGCCCTGCTGGTAGTGGGGCTGAACCCCCTGGCCCTGATGTACGAGCGGATCATGCTGTCGGAGTGCCTGGCGAGTTTCTGCGCCCTGCTGGCCGCCTGGATGATCGTCCGCCTGACGGCGTGGAATACGGCCGGCCGGCTGTCATGGCGAACCGGCCTGCTGATGGCGGCGGGCATCGGCCTCGTCGGCGGGCTGGCCCCCTATGTCCGCGGGAACCTCCAGATCGTGGTCGCGCTCGGACCGCTGGTGCTGTTACTGAGCAGTTGCCGACGCCCCCGACGGCTGCAAGTCCTCGTCCAGGCGGTGACGGTCGGCGTGGTCGGCGTGGCGTGCCTGGCCCCCTGGATCGCACGAAACGCACGCTATTGCGGCCGGGCCGAGTTCATCATCGGCAAGCATTATCAGCGGCTGGAGGAAGGCTCCCAGCTCGGGTGCCAGTTCACCGACGATAACCAGACCCTCGCGTTCGACTATGACCACTGGCAGCAGATTCGCGAGCGGCTCCAAACACAACAGCGCTACGCCCTGCCCGCCGAGCTGTATCACTCACGCCTGCGGCCGGAGCCCCTCCCTGATCGCTACCACGCCGTGCAGCGTGAGAAAATGTGCCGGCCGATAATCGACGAAACGGTGGCCCGACAGCCGCTCCGCACCTTGCTTAACATGGCGGCCGCGCTGGCGACCCAGCTCGGGCTGTGGAACAAGTTCCCGCAGAGCCGAGCGGAGAATGCGTATTGGTCGCTGCCCCTGCGCGGCGTAGTACGCACCACGTGGGCCAACACCAACTTCATCGCCGACACGGATATGCTTTCGGTTACCGGTCCGGCGGACGCCTGGAAAGCAGACCTGGCCCAACGCGTCCGCCACGACATCAGTTATGTCGTCGAGAGCCCCCACGCGCGGCTGTACAACGAGTGGTTCTGGGCCTATCGGTTCCTCGCACCCGTAATGGCGATCCTGTTTCTGATCGGCCTCGGGCTCTCGCTCTGGCACGGCCGGTATGCGATGTTCGGAGTGGGGCTGTTCCCGCTCGCGAACGCGGCGGCCCTGGCGATTTTGATCATCAGCAACGTCGAACGCTACAGCATGCCCTTTAACGGGCTGATGCTAGTGGTGGCGGTCTACGGCGTTTACCTGCTGACCCAACGGCGAACAGCAGCCCCGACCGCCGGTTGACACGTGTGGCGCGACCTTGATACTAGCACCGGTAGCGTCAGGCCTCTGTGCCTGACGGATGTAGCGGCCGGGCCCCGCACCGGCCGTCCCGTGAATGTAGCGGCCGGGCCCCG
>JAGMDK010000590.1 GCA_023128695.1 Phycisphaerae bacterium | reverse complement strand
TAGCGGTGGGGGACACGAATTGGCCATCATATTCGCGTTCCCCACCGCTAAAGCGATGGGCCACCCAGCCAAGACGGTGTTAATGATACGCTTGTTTTGGGACCAGTACTGGAGCTGCGTGAAAATCGGGATTATTTTCGGGGTGGAAACAGCCGCTACCTTGTTTTCCTCACCCGGTATCCCTCACGCTTCCCTCACGGCCCATGCCAGGTACCCGCTCGGGACCGGTTGGATCTCAATACGACCGAAGCCCACGTTCTCAAACAGCCGGATGAGCTCGCGACGCCGATAGAAGTGGGTGGGGCAACCGCGGAATGTGTACCGCAGCTTTCGGAGCGGCGTGCGGACCAGCGTCCAACCGGGGAAGCTGCCATAGATGACACGGTTTGCGAACCGGGCCATGTGAGCGAGGAATTGCTCCGCGCGCTCCACGTAATCGAACACGCCGCAGGCGACAACGGCGTCGTATTTCGCGCCTGGAGCCATCTTCATGAAATCAAGCTGCTCAAACTCGCATTGCTCGGCGACGCCGGCGCGCTCGGCGAGCTCCCGGGCCAGTTTGATCATCTCACTGGAGATATCGACGCCGAAGACGTGCTCCACGCCGTGGCGGGCGAAGTAGACCGAGTTCTGCCCGCTGCCACAGCCGACGTCGAGCATCGTCCGGCAGCCGTGCGCGCGGGCCGCCTTCAGGGCCAGATCGCGACGGAGGTAGACGGCCTTGCGGAAGACGCGGTTGAACCAGCGTGCGAAATGTGAAGGGGGGTCGTAGAAGGCGTCGTAGTCCGCCACGCGGTCGTCAAAGTAGTCCCGGACTTGAACGGTATGCTTAGAGTCCCGCGTCACGAAGATAATCCTCAACTGCGCCGAAACGGTGCGTTGATAGTAGCGTATCGAGCTTGCGATACATCGTCCCGCGATTGAGATTTTGCCTGAGCTGGTGCCTGAGGCTGGGCAGCGACCGGCCTGCCGCCGTGGTTGCCGAAAGCGGCTCCGCATCGAATTCATAGGGGTGCAGATAGGTAACCATCGGACGCCGCTCGCGGTTCAGGCGTGTGACCAGCGCGACGATGAGGCGGACCGGCATGAGCCGCCAGTACCCGCCGCCGGCGACCGGCCATTGCCGGCCGAGCCACGTGGTGGCGGAAAGAGGTATTTCCACAAGCCGGCGGCCAGCGCCTTCCCGCACAACATGCGGCTCCAGCCGGGCGTCGGGAATCCCGTAGCGGCGGCCGCGAATGGGAAACACGCTGGAATCGTAAGCCAGGCCGGCCTCGAAGCAGATATCGTAGAACTCGTCCAGTTGGCCGGCGCCTACACTGAATGCCGGGGCCCGGTAGCCGTTGACCGGGCGGCCGAGCAGCTCTTGCAGCCAGTCCAACGAGCGTTTCAGATCATCCTGGAAGGCCGCGGTGCCGATCCGCGCGATCGGTTCGTGTCCCCAGCCGTGCGTGGCGATTTCGTGACCGGCAGCGGCGATTTGCTGTACTAAATGGGGCGAGTTCACTAGCGAACTGCCTAGACAGAAGAACGTGGCGCGACAGTTGTGCTCGGCCAACAGCGAGAGCAGTCTGTCGAGCTGCCGGGCGAGAATGTCCGGGCGCGGCGTGCCCCGGCCGCGGATTTGCAGGCCGGAGAGGTGATACCAGTCCTCCACGTCAATCGTGAGGATGTTGGAGATCGGCGGTGGAGTGCTGTCAGTCAATCCTGATTCCTTACAACATGTGGCACAGGCTTCCAGCCTGTGGAAACACCGGCAAGATGCCGGTGCCACACCTGGTTTATGCTGGTGCGAGAATCCCTTCTCGCACTATGCTGGTGCGCGAATCCCTTCTCGCACCCGCTCGATAAGCTCGGCGAATTTCGGAAACAGAATGACGCGATCGTACGTGGTTTCCACCAACTTGCGAGCCGCCTGCTGCATGGCGTGACGTGTGTCGGCATCCCGCACAATCTGCTCGATGGCCGCCACGCAGCTATCCACATTGGCCGCCTCGTAGTCCAACCCGCAGCCGCCGTCACGAACGATCCGGCTGCATTGCCCGGGGATGGTATTCAGCACGGCGGCCCCGGCGGCCAGGTAATAGAAAATCTTGTTGGGCAGGAAAATCATCGCCTCTGGAAAACTGGCGTTGAAGCCGGCGTCACATTGGTACAACAAGTAAGCCCAAGTCTCGAAATCGAGGAACCCGGTCAGCGTTACGTTTGTCAGCTTGTGCTCGCGGACAAACTGCTTGGTCTGCTCCGCTAATTCCCCGCGGCCGGTCAGGAAGAACCGCAGCCCGGGTCCGAGGCTGTCCCCGATCCGGGCGGCGGCTTTCAGGATCGTCATGAAGTCATAGTTGCGGTTGAGGCTGCCCGTGTACGCCAGCCAGATCTCGCCGGCGGGCTTGGTGTATTCATCACATTTGCCAGCGGCGGCCGCGGCGTCGAGAGCGGCCAGGTCCACGCCGAGCGGAATCGTGGCGGTGATCTTCGTCTCGCCGGCTTCTTTGTGGGAGTTTTCGACGTAGGCATCGGCCACGCCGACGATCGCATCGCAGCCGATCGCCGCTCGGCGTACGTTTCGCCGCATCATCCAGATCGCCGGTGCCAGCAGTGGTCTGGCGAGGGGCGGCACCAGGCAGCTAAAGGCGTCCGGCCAAAGGTCCTGCACGTCGATGATTGACTTGACGCCACGCTCCCGAGCGAGCCGAACCGCATGGTACGCTAACACCGGCGGCGGGCTGCTCACCACAATCACATCGGGCCGCGGGGAAGAGCGGGTCGCGGCGGCGTAGAAGTGCCTGGCCAGGACGGCGTGGTTCCGAACCCGGGCCAGACCCACATTTTGTTGGTAGGGGGGTGCCTCCAGAAATTCCACGTCGATCCCGCAATCCTGACAGGCGGCCCGAATCGCCGTTTGATCCACCGGCCGCTTGAAGCGGTGGCTGAAGCTGCTGGTCCACCAGGTCACGCGGTGATCGCGGGCAATGAGCAACCGTGCCAGCGTGGCGTAGCGTCCCTCCTGCTCGGGGTCGCCGGGGAGCGGATCAAAGGGGTTGACAATCCAGATCAGCATGACTGCCTACCTTTGGAGTCTGCCACACAGTTCTGTAGCGGCCGGGCTCCGTACCGGCCCGTTCACCAGTAGCGGCCGGGCTCCGTACCGGCCGTTGTTCTTTTGTAAGAGTTCAGCCGTTTGCAACAAGCTATCAGCGGTCAGCGGTCAGCCGTTTGCAGCTAGCTTTCAG
>JAGMDK010000059.1 GCA_023128695.1 Phycisphaerae bacterium | reverse complement strand
CGGCTCGCCGGGAGGCTCGCCCTCCCAAAGAAACGGACTTATACCGAAATAGCTCTAGATTCTCGCACCAGCGGCCCATTCGTGTCCTCCAACGCTAATGCGATGGGCCACCCAAGAATCTGGGTGCTGCGCTGGCCAAATGATTACGCCGACGCGGCTCGGAGTTGAGTCTTCTCCGGCTGGCCCGCCGCCCAGGCCGACATGCTCCGCAAATCGCGGCTCCAGTTCCGGTCCGTGCGGCTAAGCAAGAACATCTCGAACAGCGCGTCGAGCAGGTTCGCAACGTCCGTGATCGACTCGAAACGCTGTTCCAGCCGGGCCCGCACATCCTGCTCCGTCTCGTCCTCGGGCAGCGTCAGGCCGGACACGGCCAGCCGCATACCGTCGAGCGTGAAGCGGAACTCGCCCGCCGGGGCCCCCACGATCAAGCCCATCTTGGTCGGCTGTTTTCCGATTCGCAGGGCGGCCCGCGCTTCCGGCAAATTGGCGGGGCTGTCGGCTGTTATTACATCGGTGCCGGTCAGCCCGAAATCGCATTTCAGCCGCACGATCTTGTCGATCATGACCGTCACTTCGTCGCCGGTCCTAACCTTCAGCGGTCCTTCGTCGGCGTCGATCCGGTACCACAGCCACGTCAAAAACTCTTTGCCCAGGAAGTTGAGGTCGGTCCCGGCGAAGCCGACGGCCGCCTCCCCGTAGCCCTCCGGCGGCGTGACCAACGTGAACGGCGTCAGGCTTTCGAGCGCCCGCGTCTTGCGGGCCCGTTCCATGATCCGCACCGCGACGCGCTCGGGATCGACCGGCTCCAGCCCGCGGCCGAAAGTGTCGTAGAAAAGTTGCATCACCTTGTCGGCGACACTTGGCCCCGAATTCCCCAGATAGACCATCTGATGTTCGAGGTCGATCAACAGCGGGTAGGCCTTCATTCGCCGAAACCCGCCGGCACGGGTTTCCTGGTCAGCCCGGATCAACGCGGCCTCGCGGGCTTGGCGTTTTTCGCCGCGATTCAGGAATTCACGTCCGCCGGTTTGCAACGCCGTTTCTTCTTCCAGGCGGATATAGGCTTTGACCACGTTGGCCGGTGCCTTCAGCCGATCGATCCGCACGGCCAGATGAACGAACGGCCCGCACGCGATGTGCTCGGCGGCGATCTCCGTCTCGAACAGATGCCGCGGCCCGATCCAGCCGCTTTGCGTGCCGTCAGATTGCACACCCGACTTGCCGAATGCACGTGAATTAACGGCTTGCACGAGTTTGTCGGTGATGTCGGTCGGCAAGGAGCCATCGATCATGAACCGCAGAAACGACACCGGCCCGGATGCGAACGCCATCGGGACTCTCCTTGTGCAGACGGTGGCATAGAGTTGACAGAAGGTACCGCGCTTTCAATATGCATCAAAATCGATACCTGTTGACAAACCTGTCAATTGCCTGTCGGTCGGCTGTCAGAAACCGCGCGACTGCTTTGGTGATAACGGCTTGCGCGATCGATAAAAAAATCCCGGATTCCGTGGCATAACGCCGTCCGGCGAATTCACCGCGGAGCACGCAGAGATCTTAGAGCAGCCTCGCGGCTTCGCCGCTCGGCCGCAACCAAACGAGATTGGAGATTGACGATTGCGGATTGCGGATTGGAAATCGACGATTGCCGACTATCGGTTGATCCGGCCTTCACGCGGC
>JAGMDK010000589.1 GCA_023128695.1 Phycisphaerae bacterium | reverse complement strand
GGCCGTGTGCCACTGCTCTTGAGCAATGCCCAAGCGACCGCCGGTCAGAAAAGACACTGCTCAAGAGCAGTGGCACACACGCCGAGCGGGAGGGCGAGGCTCCTGACGAGCCACGGGCACCGCGGCTCAGCGGGAGCTTCGCCCTCCCTCCGCTGGTGGCCGTGCTTGACAGCCCACCCCCGGAGCGTATTATCTTGACCCATGGTAGACCTTCACTCCTCCAAAATCGTTGGTCAGGCCCTAACTTTCGATGATGTCTTGTTAATTCCGCGGCGGGCGTCCATTCATCCGCGCGAGATCAACGTGAGCACCCAACTCACGCGCGAGATCCGCATCAACATCCCGCTGGTCAGCGCCCCGATGGACACCGTGACCGAAAGCAGCCTCGCGATTGCACTCGCCCAGGAAGGCGGCATCGGCATCATCCACCGCAACCTGAGCGTCGAGGCCCAGGCGCGCGAAGTGCACAAGGTCAAACGCTCGGAAAGCGGCGTGATCCTCGACCCCGTCACCCTGCGGCCGGAAGACACGGTTGGCCGGGCGCGGGAAATCATGCGGCTGCACAACGTGAGCGGTATCCCTATCACGAGGGATGACCATACACTGGTCGGCATCCTCACCCGCCGAGATCTGAAGTTCCTGGAGGCCGGCGACAAACGCATCGCGGACGTGATGACGCGCGAGAATCTGGTCACGGCGCCGCCGCACACCACGCTGGACGACGCCGAGGACATTCTCAAGCAGCACAAGGTGGAAAAGCTGCTGCTGGTGGACGAGCGCGGCAAGCTGGCTGGGCTGATCACCATGCGTGACATCGAGCGCACGCGCGAGTTCCCGCAGCGCTGCTCGGACGACCGCGGCCGGCTGCGGGTCGGGGCGGCGATCGGCGTCCATGATTATGAGCGGGCGGCCCAACTCATCGAAGCCGGCGTGGACGTGTTGGTGGTCGATACGGCTCACGGACATAGCGACGCCGTCATCGAGACGGTCAAGACGCTCCGCCGGGAACATTCGATCCAGCTCATCGCGGGCAACGTCGCGACGCCCGAGGGTGTAAAGGAGTTGGTGAAGGCGGGAGCCGATGCGGTGAAGGTCGGGATCGGTCCCGGAGCCATTTGCACGACGCGGGTGGTCACGGGGGCCGGGATTCCGCAGGTTTCAGCCCTGCTGAATTGTGCCGGTGCGGCCGACGTGCCGCTCATCGCCGACGGGGGCATCCGCTACAGCGGCGACATTGTCAAGGCGATCGCGGCCGGCGGTCACAGCGTAATGATGGGCTCGCTGCTGGCCGGGCTGGACGAATCGCCGGGGCAGCTCGTGTTGTGGAAGGGCCGGCGGTTCAAGGAGTATCGCGGGATGGGCTCGGTCCCCGCGATGGCCCTCGGCAGTGCCGAACGCTATGGGCAGGCCGCCGACCAGCCCAAGAAAATGGTCCCGGAAGGAGTCGAGGCCCGGGTTCCCTATCGCGGACCTTTGAGTGAATATGTCTACCAACTCGTCGGCGGGCTGCGGCAGGGCATGGGCTATTGCGGCGTCCGGAACATCGCCGAACTACACGAGGAGGCCCGGTTCGTTCGAGTCAGCCAGGCCGGCGTCATCGAGTCGCACCCGCACGATATCGTGATCACGAAAGAGCCGAGCAATTATGCCATCGACTACAGCACCGAAGAGATGTAAGCTGTCAGCGGTCAGCGTTCAGCGGTCAGCGGTCAGCGGTCAGCGTTCAGCGGTCAGCGATCAGCGTTCGGGTAGTGCATCGTCACACTTTGGTTTTCGATGTGCGTTGTGTGTGCCACTGCTCTTGAGCAGTGTCTTCTTGTGCCGACAATAGCCCTAGCACTGCTCAAGAGCAGTGGCACACGTGATGTGCCGCCTGAATACTAGAGCGTGACACAGTCCGAGAGGTGTGTAAACATGAATGTGAACTTCGTGAGTAAACGGGTAGTCTGGACTGTTGTGCTTACTGTTACAGTGGTCGGCCTGTCGACCGGATGTGCGCTGACACCCAATTATTATCGCGAAGATGGGCCGTCGGTGACTGCTGCTTGGGATTCGCCTACCGCGGCGGATGTCAAGGCCCGTTACGAGCCGCTGGAACCGCGGCATCGCGCGTGGGGCGCGATGACGGTGGCCTGCGAAAGTGGAGCCGTAGCCCATTATCCGCTCTACTTTGAAGATCCGTTCGAAGACAAGGGCCACGGGCGCACCGACGCGACCCAGCCGCACAACGTCTACCGCCTGGGCTGGGAAGATTGGCTTGCAATTCCGTACGGCATCTCGCGTTTCACGGCCAACTGGCTGCTGTTGCCGGTCAGTGCGGTTGTAACGCCGCCGGGGACGGTGATGGAGAGCGACGGCCGTTTGAGCCGGCAACTGCTCGGCTACGACCACGATGCCCTTCCGAGGAGTAACGATACTACGCCACCAAGTCGCAAGCGGAATTAGTGAAGCGGGAGCGCAATTGCTCTACGATTTCGGCATGGCGCTGACAGACGCGCGATTCGCTGACGCCGAGCACGGTGCCGATCGCGGCCATGGTTAGCTTCTCGTAATAGTAGAGGGTGAGAATCAGGCGGTCTTGCTCCTTGAGCCCGCGCGTGATGTATTCGCGGATCAGTTCGCGTTCAGTATGGTGTGAGGGGCCGGGGTTGGGGTCGACCGGCACCAAGGTGCTGATACGAGAATCGTCGTTGCGGTCGCTGGTCGTTTCGAGCGGAATGCAGTGCGAGGCGGCGACGGTTTTCTTCATCTTGACATACTTCCCGAGGGGCATATCCATCCGTTGAGCCATCTCGTCAGACGTGGGCGTCTTGCCGGACTCGGCTTGATAGCGTTCTTCGGTGCTATTCATCGTCCGCTCGAAATTCCGGCCGGAACGCCCGAGCGGATCGATCTCTCGCTGCCAGTCGCGAATGGCGCCGACGATCCGTTGCCGACAGTACGTTTCAAACTTCACGCCGCGGGTGTGGTCGAAGGCGCCGACGGCGGCGATGAGCCCGTCATAGCCGGCACTGGCCAACTCATCGGCGGAAACCCGAGGCCACAGCCGCCGGGCCATGATTTCAGCCAGTTTATTGACCAGCGGCATGTAATGTTCGACGAGATTGTTGCGTGAGTTGACTGAGCGGTTGCGGCGATACTCGCGCCAGAGGACCGCGACCCGGTCACTCTTGGTTTTGGGCTTCATGGTTCCCGAGGCTCCTGGTTGCAAGAATCTTGGCGTTCCTGCGTTCGAGTTGGGCTACCCTGAGAGTTGAAGGCCTAAGCTGACTCGAACGCTACTCCTCAAAGGTGACTCTCGTGTTATCGAGCCACATATAACGCCTGCTTGATATAAATCAACACCCTTGCCGGCCCCATCCTTAGCTATTTTAACATTCTGAAGACAGTAGGCTATAAGCTAGCATGTCTGTAGGACTTACATAGGACATGTTTCTTGGAAAACCTGTCATAAACTGCCCGAGCGGTGACGGAATCCCGTCATTGTCGCGCACAGCCTGCGCGAAGCTGGGAAAGATAGTTTTACTGCTGGGCGAGAGTCTGGTCGGCCTCGTCCGGGGAGGTGAACAGACAAGGCCGCTTGTATTGCTCCGCCGTGGATTGTCGGGCCGCGGTCAGCCGCCGATCCATCGCGTTTATTAGGTCCGTCGGCAGGGACCGAATTTGGAGGGGGCCCAGTCGATTCGACTTCCGTCGTGAGCCGTACTCCTCGTTTTGCTCGGCGAGCGTACGGTCGACGGCGTCCGCCAACGCTGGAGAGGCCTCCCGGGCACAACTGAGGCGGTAATAAGGAGGTTCGTCCCAGCGCGGGGCGAAAACAAAGTCGAATTCGGAGATGCCCAGGTCGCGGCAAGCGGCCTTAACAGCAGCTACGGCCTGATGTTCGGTCAATTTCTCGCCTGCCACCGAGGCCACGCGCCCGGCGCGGTAAAGAAATTCAACCAACGGCGCCTGGCGGAGCCGACCGCGAACACGCACGACGTCGTCCAAGCGGTAACGGACCAGACCGCTGGTGTTGGTGAGCACGACGGCATAGTCGCGTCCGACTTCGAGTTCGCGGTGGGAAAGCGTCTCCGGGTGCATCTCGTCGGCCTGCTCCGCCGGGATGAACTCGAACACGGCCGAGGTCACGTCCAGAACGCCGGCCGGTGTGCCGTCTTCAAGCGGAATGCTGACGCGGCCTTCGCTGGCGAGCAGCCCAATGTCCCGCACCGGAACCGGGCCCCACCAGGCCGCCAAGCGTTGCAGGTAGTGGCCCATGCTACCGCCGGTCCAGCAGGCGAGGAACTCGAGTTTCCAGAAGTCTCGTGGTCGCAGGGCGTCCTGCTTCGCTCGCAGCCGAGCCAGTTCGTCCGCCCGGGCGGGGTCGGGTTTGAGGCCGGCGGAGAGCACCTGACGGAGGGTTGGGTCAGTGACGATGCGATCAGAGAGCGTGCCGTCACGCACGTCCCGAATCAGCATTTCGCTCTTCTCGTCGGCGGTCTGAGCCAAGCGGATCAGGGTGGCGGGGTTGGCGGTGATCGCGAAAGCCACGTCCCGCGTTACTCCGAGCCGCATCAGGGTATAAAAACGGGCCTGGGGGTCGTCGAGGTGGGCGACTTCGGGCCGGCCGACATAAAAGCGGCGGACTATCCGCTTCTGAGTCCGTGCCAGCAGACCGGTGATGGCTCCGTAGGGGATACCCGCGGGTGTGGTGCCGGCGTCATAACGGCCACTGGACTGCAAGATAGCGCGCAAGATCGCGCTGGGGTGGTCGGCGAGCATTTTGAGGCCGAACGTGTTCCACCCGCGGCGGTAATCCTTTACAAAGGCCTGGGTCACGGGGATGCGCTTCGGCAGGGCCGTGGTTCCGCTGCTGGTGGCAAACATCAGAATCCGCTGTCCGGGGGAAAACAGGGCCCGGGTGTCGCCCTCGCAGAGGCGATCGATATAGGGGCGGAAATCTTCGTAGCTCGCCAAAGGAACCGCCTGCTTGAGGTCGGCCGGCGTGCGAACCGCAGAGAGATTGTAACGACGGCCAAACTCGCTTTCGGCCACCACCGACATGACCCGCCCGAGAGTACGCGACTGGACGGCATCCACGTCATCCAACACGCGGAGAAAACGTTTATACACCCGGCTTGCGTGTAATAAAGCGATTCTCGCCGCGAGTTTTTCAGGCAGAGTGGGCATGATCAGAGATCGCCGACGGTTGCTATCCCGGGTGCGCGAGTGGCGCCGGGATGGTTTCTGATTCTACCGCGGGCACGACAGGGAGACCGATCGCCGCGACTTCAGCACCCGCCGGGGCAATGACCGGTAGAGTAACGGGCGCCAAGTGCTGAGCGAAGAAATCGGTCGTCAGCCGGGCGTAGAAATCCGGGTGGCGGATGACCGCCTGATTGTGCCGGGTGCCGGGGGCGATCCAGAGCTGCTTGGGCTGGCCGGCCAGCGCGTAGAGTCGGCGGCTCTGTTCAACCGGGAGATAGGAGTCATTCTCGCCGTGAATGAAGAGCATGGGCCGCGGCGTCATGCGGCGGATGGCCTTGCGGACCGAAGGGAAGCGGCATTTGAATTCCCAACGGGCAAAAAGGAACATCGACCAACGCAGGAATCGCCAAAAGACGGGGGGATGGTTCTCGTAGACAAAGCGCACCTTGGCGAAAATGTAGGCCCAGCGTTTCATGAAGTATTCGATGGTGGTATCGGTGCTGAAGCCGCCGTCCGAGACGAGCACGCGGATGCGGGGGTTTTCAAGGGCCACGAGGATGGCCGCGCAAGCGCCGCGCGAGATGCCGAACGCGCCAAATTCGACGGGGTAAGCCTGCTCTTCGAGCCAGCGCTCCGCAAAGGCGGCGGCGCCGCGCATATCATCGAGATCACGGTCGGTGACCCATTGGCGCGGCGTGTAATCGGGGGCACACCCGGAGAGCCCGTGCCCGCGGAAGTCGAAGGTCAGGATATCATACCCGGCCCGCTGGAGGGGGCGGCAGTAGCGGGCGCAAGAGTGCATGTCGGAGCAGAATTCGTGCGCAAAGACGATCAGCCCGCGACGAGCCACGTCCGGGCCGGCGCGGATCAACATGCCGCTGAGGGGGAGGCCGTCGTACGCGGGGAAGCTGACCGGCTCACCGACCAGACGGTCGAAGTCCAGCGGGCCGCGGGCCAAAGGCGGCTTGGTGGTGCGCATGATGTTCAGGGAAATACGCACGTACTTCATGATGATCACGGCCGGGACCACGATCAGCGTGATGATGGTGGACGCGATAACCAAAATCGCCCAGTTCCGGGCGAGGGCGTCCATGATCGACGTGGCGAGCAGCGACACCCGTTTCTCCATCCGCGGTAAAGCTAGCGGGAGTGCCGGCCGCGCCGCCGACACCACTCGCGCTACGTCGCGAATCCTAGCAATTGGGGTGCTGGAAGTCCATCAGCGCTGGCCGCCGTCAGGATTTCGTAAGCATTCAGCGGTCAGCAATCAGCTAAAAGACGAGCATTGCTGGCCAAATGTCACAAATAACG
>JAGMDK010000588.1 GCA_023128695.1 Phycisphaerae bacterium | reverse complement strand
GTTAGGCACCTGCCCACCTAACATCGCAAAGGGCTGACCGCGTGTATGCGTGGACACTCCTTGCACGGGAACCGGGAGGTCCCACCAGCGCCCGCCGAGGTTGGCATGGCGGGCCGGCTGGAGAAGGCTACAAGCCGCACGTCCGGCATGCACGACCGGGACGGATTCTGGCTGCCACATTTCATTGCCACCTGTCATTATTAACTCGCCACTCGCTACTCAATCATCCCCATTTGCCACATTAGGAACGTCCAGTCCTCGGCCTGGTGTTTGACTTTCATGCTCAGTGGCTTGCCGGCGCCGTGGCCGGCTTTGCGTTCGCAGCGGAGCAGGATCGGGCGCGTGCCGGCGGTCGCGGCCTGCATCGCGGCGGTCATCTTGAAGGCGTGGGCCGTGTCGACACGGTTGTCAGCCTCCGCCGTCACGATCAACGTCGCCGGGTAATCGACGCCCGGCTTGACATTGTGATAAGGCGAATACGCCAGCAGCCACTTGAACTCGTCGGGCTTGTCGGGATCGCCGTACTCGTGTACCCACTGGGCGCCCATGCCCCAGAGGTTGAAGCGGAGCATGTCCATGAGCGGGACCTGCGAGATCGCGGCCTGGAAGAGGTCGGGGCGTTGCGTGACCGCGGCCCCGATCAGCAGGCCGCCGTTGCTGCCGCCCTTACAGGCGAGTTTGCTCGGATTGGTGTAGCCCAGCTCGATCAGCTTCTCGCCGGCGGCGTAGAAGTCGTTGAAGCAATTCTGCTTAAGCTCGCGTCGGCCGCCGGCGTGCCAGGGCTGGCCGAATTCGCCGCCGCCACGGATGTTGGCCAGCACCCATACGCCGCCGCGTTCGAGGAACGGGATGATCCGCGGGCGATAGCGGGGATAGAAACCCATGTTGAAGCCGCCGTAGCCGTAGAGCAGGGTCGGGTTGTTGCCGTCGAGTTGTGTGTCTTTACGAGCAACGACGAACATCGGCACGCGCGTGCCGTCCTTCGAGATGCACCAGATCTGCTTGGTCTGGTACTTGCTGAGGTCGACCGGGCATTCGGTCTGGTGCAGTTTTTCGAGCGAATGCGTGCGCAGGTCATAGCGATACGCCGCCGTGGGGATGACCCAGGATGAGAAGGTGAAGAACAGGCCGGGCTCGTCCAGGCTGCCGGTGAAGGAGGAGACCGTGCCGACGCCCGAGAGGTAGTCTGAGACGCTGCCGAGCCCCGGGAGCGGCACTTCTTCGATGAATCTGCCTTCGAGACTGAGGACCAGCAGCCGCGAATGCACGTCCTTGGTCATGTGCACGACCAGCTTGCGGTCCACGATCTTGAAGCCGGCGATTACGCCTTTTTGTTGTGGGACGAGGTCTCGCCAGTGTTCGGGCCCCGGCTTAGCTACGACGGTTGTGCAAATACGGAAGCGCGGCGCCTGGTGGTTCGTGCGGAGGAACAGCCGGCCATCGACCACATCGCCTTTGGTGATCGCTCCGAGCCCCGCCGCGATCGCCTTGAGAGGTTCGCTGCCGCCGAACTCGCCGAAGTAGAGGTCGTTTTCGGAGGGGTCGCGATAGAAGTTTAGCAGCACGTGCGTGCCGTCGCTGGAAGTGTATGGCCGCGGCTCCTCGTCGATCGGGCGGCCCTCGCCCCAGACGTAGCGGTCCTGTTTGTAATCGGTGCCGACCACGTGGTAATAGACCCGCATGTGGAAGTTTTCCTCGCCGGGCGGGACGGTGGCCGGGTCGGGCGAACGGTTGTAGTAGAAGCCGGTGCTGTCGCGGCTCCAGGCGACCTCGCAGTACTGCGTGAACGGGATGACGTCGGACCGATCCTCGCCGGCGGCCACGTCACGGACATAGAGCGTGCTCTTTTCCGACCCGCCGGCCGACTTGCCGTAGGCGATCAGCGAGCCGTCGGGCGACGGGAACCACCAGTCCAGCGCCACGGTGCCGTCGGCGCTGAAGGTGTTGGGATCGATGACCGCCCGCGGCTCGGCCCGGTAGCTGTCTTCGCACACGTACACCTGGCGGTGATTCTCCAACCCCGCCCGCTTGGTGAAGAAATAGCGCTGCCTGTGTGGATGGATATTCGACGTGGAATCGACGGCGTAGACCGCTTCCAATTCGCGCGAGATTTGTTCCTGCTGCCGCTTGAACCGCGCGAGCGTGTCATGGGTCAGCTTGTTTTGGGCCTCAATCCACGCCTGGGTTTCCGGGCTCTGTTCATCTTCCAGCCAGCGATATGGATCGGGTACCTTGACACCGTGCAGCACATCCACCGCAGGGCCGTGCGGCGCGGCCGGATACCGGCTCGGATCGAAGGC
>JAGMDK010000587.1 GCA_023128695.1 Phycisphaerae bacterium | reverse complement strand
AGAGACTAGAAACTGGAAACTAGACTATGTCACCTTGTTACTTTGTCATTTTGTTACCTTATCGCCTTGTCACGTTCCCACGTTCCCACGTTCCCACGGCCGATACGGAGCGGGGCCGCGATGATCATTGACATCCACTGTCACTATACCTTTACCCGCTTGCGAGCGACGGCCGCCGAGCGGTTCAGCTTCGAGCCGCTCCCGGAACCGAACGCCAACCGACGAGACGGCATCGGCCGGCCGAGCGATTATGATTCCTGCGTCTCTCCGCGGGCGATGGGACGACCGACCTGGCGGCTGGCCCGCTGGATACAGGGGTATCCGCTGGCGGGCGACGAGTTGGATCGAATACTGGCGGCGGAGTATGAGCGGCACCTACATGCCGAGGGCCCGATCGAGCGGTTCGTGCTGTTGGCTTTTGATGCGGTCTGCGACGATGCGGGCACGTGTCCCGCGCTGCCTAGCCGCCGGGGCGATTTCGGCAGCGACATTTATACGTCGAATAGTCTGATCCGGGAGGTTTGCCGTCGTTATCCCGATCGTTTTCTGTTCGGTGCCTCGGTGCACCCGTACCGGCCCGACGCGGTGGCGTGTGTGGAGGAAGTATTCGCCGCCGGGGCCTGCCTGCTGAAGTGGATTCCGTTGCATCACAACATCGCGGCGAGCGACCCGCGGACCGTCGCCGTGCTTAAGAAGTGTGCGGCCTTGGGCTTGCCGGTGCTGGTGCATTATGGCGAGGAATTCTCGCTGACGACCCAGCGGCGGGAGCACCGCTCGCTGCGTCCCTTGCTGGAGACGTTGCGGCAATTGCGCCGCGAGGGCGGTATGCCGTGTGTGATCGTTGCACACGCGGCGACGCCGGTGACGCCGCTCGGCCATCGTGACTCACACCGGGTGCTGGTTGAGGCCTTGACGGGGGAATTCGCCGACGCCCCACTGTATGCCGATATTTCCGCCTTAGCGACCTGGACCAAAGTGAGCTTTCTGCGCCGACTCCTGCGGCGGTCCGAGCTTCATGCAAAACTGCTGTTCGGATCGGATTTTCCGATCCCGACCGGGGTGCGGCGTTTGTGGTGGGATCTCGGCCGCGACTATCGCCGCCTGCGGGCGATTCGCTCGTGGCCGCAGCGGATCGCGGCCGTGTACCGCCGACTCGGATTTGAAGAAATCGTCTTCCACCGTGCCGCTGAACTGTTGCCCAACGTGGACTACTTTCTCAAAGCGCCGGGGAGCGCTTGACCGCGAGCCACAAAACGAGGAGTCTGTGCGGCAGGTTGAACTGGGTAGCGAGGTAAAACCGTGAACACGCACAATCCGCTGAGCGATCCGTTGGCCGAAGGCGGCTTCGAGACGCTGTGCGCCCACTACGGCGAACACCGTCTGGCGCACGGCGGCGCGGCCGCCCCGCCCCTTTATCAATCGTCCACGTTCGTCTATCCAGACGCGGAGGCGTACGAACGCCGGCTGCTGCCCCAGAGCCCCTACTACGAATACACGCGCCAAAGCAACCCCACCACGGCGATGTTGGAGGCCAAACTGGCGCAGCTTGAACGCGGGAACTGGGCCCGCTGCTTCGGGTCGGGCATGGGGGCCATCACCTGCGCGGTGAACGCCTGCATCGGGGCCGGGGCGCACATCGTCGCGGTGGCCAACTGCTACCTGCCCACCCACGAATTCCTCCAGCAATACCTGGACCGCTTCGGCGTCAAAGTCACGTTCGTCCAAGGTGTCAAGCCGGCGGACTTCATCGCCGCGCTGCGGGACGAGACCCGCGTGATCTACCTCGAAAGCCCGACCTGGGGCCGCTTCGAGCTGATCGAGCTGGCGCCGATTGTGGAGGCCGCCCGCCAACGCGGCATCACCACCATCTTCGACAACTCCTGGGCCACCCCCTATTTCCAAAAGCCGCTCGATTTGGGCTGCGACCTCGTCGTGCACAGCGCTACCAAATACATCGGCGGGCACAGCGATGCCCTGGGCGGGGTCGTGATCGGGCGCGGAGACGAGCTGCGCGACACGGTGTTGCGCGAGGCCGAATTGCTCGGGGCGGTGCTCGACCCGTTCGCGGCCTGGCTGATGTTGCGCAGCCTGCGCACCTTGGCGGTCCGCCTGGAACAGCATCAGCGCGGCGGGCTGGCCGTCGCGCGGATGCTGGCCGAACATCCGAAGGTGCGTGAGGTGTTCCATCCCGGGCTGGAGTCGCATCCCCAGCACGAGGTCGCCCGGCGGCAACTCAGCGGCTATCCGGGCGTGTTCAACTTCGCGCTCGAAGACCAGACCCGCGCCGCGACCAACCGCTTCATCAACCGGCTGCGGCTCTTCAGCATCGGTTGCAGTTGGGGCGGACACGAGAGCCTCGCCCTCGGCGGCACGCTCTTCGACCGCAATGCGACCACGCCCCTCTGGCTGATCCGCCTGCACGTGGGGCTGGAAACGGTCACGGACCTGGTCCACGACGTGCGCCAGGCGCTGGAGGATTGAGGCCTCATGTCCTCTTCCAGCCGAAAGCCCCGGCCGGCCACTTACCATCAGCACACCCGCCGCAAAAGCAAGGCCCACGACAGCTACGAACACCCGCTCGCGACGCGGTATGCCTCGCAGGAAATGCTGCGCGTCTGGAGTACGCAGAACCGCTACTCCACCTGGCGGCGGATCTGGGTCGCACTGGCCGAGGCGCAACACGAACTCGGCCTGCCGATCACCAAGACGCAGATTCGTGCCCTGAAACGCGTGGCGGATGACATCGACTTCGACGCCGTCGCCGGGTATGAGCACCAGACCCGGCACGACGTGATGGCGCACATTCACGCCTTTGGCGACGCCGCCCCCGCGGCCCGCGGGATCATCCACCTCGGCGCAACCAGCATGGACGTGGTGGACAACGCCGACCTGATCCTGATGCGGGCCGGGCTCACCGTGCTGGTGCGGCGGCTGGTCGGCGTGGTCGCGGTGCTGGCGAAGTTTTGCGAGAAGTACGCCGACCTGCCCACGCTCGGTTTCACGCATCTCCAGCCGGCCCAACTCACCACGGTGGGCAAGCGCGGCTGCCTTTGGCTGGCGGACCTGGTCGCCGACCTCGAACGCTTCGAGGCGCTGCGGGGCGGCTTGAAGTGTCGCGGCCTCCGCGGCGCGACCGGCACGCAGGCCTCCTTCCTGAAGCTGCTCGGCAGTGCGGCCAAGGTCCGCCGCCTGGAGAAGGCTTTCGCCAAGAAGCTCGGGTTTGAGGCGTGTTACCCGGTTTGTGGACAAACGTATTCACGCAAGGTTGACCTTGAGGTGGTGACCGCCCTGGCCTCCTTCGCCGCTTCCACACAGAAGATCTGCAACGACATCCGTCTGCTCGCGCTGCTGAAGGAAATCGAGGAGCCGTTCGAGAAAACGCAGGTCGGCAGCTCGGCGATGCCCTACAAGCGCAACCCCATGCGCTGCGAGCGGGCCACGGGCCTGGCCCGCTATCTGATCAGCCTGGCCACCTCGCCGCCGATGACGCTGGGGGCCCAGATGCTCGAGCGCACGCTGGACGATTCGAGCAACAAGCGGCTGGTGATCCCGGAGGTCTTCCTGACCGCCGACGCGCTCGTGGTCTTGCTGCACAACATTCTAGACGGGCTGGTCGTCTATCCGGCCATGATCGCGGCGCGGGTTGAGGCCGAGTTGCCGTTCATCGCCACGGAAGACATCCTGCTGGCGGCGGCAGCGCGAGGCGGCGACCGCCAGGAGTTGCACGAGCGCCTCCGCCGGCACGCCCAGGAGGCGGGAACTCAAGTCAAGCGCTCCGGCCGGCCCAATGATCTGGTTGAGCGTCTCCAGGCCGACCCCGCCTTCGCCAGGGTCAACTGGTCGCGGATGCTTGACGCGAAGCGCCACGTCGGTCTCGCCCCGCGGCAGACGCGTGAGTACTTGCAAGCGCACGTGTATCCCCGCTTACGGCGGCTCAACGTCCGCGGGACGCGGCCGGCACGCGTGGAAATCTAGGCTCTGTCCAAATGTAGCGGCCGGGCTCCGTACCGGCCGAAGTGTAGCGTCCGGCGCCCCTGCCGGACGTCCCACGGCAGAGGTCTCCTGTTCCAACCATGGAATGTACTACCACGAAGAACACGAAGAGCACGAAGACGTCGTGGTGGTGGGTGCCCCACCTCGTTCGCTTGCCCTCCGGGCCAGCAAAACGGGATGGGGCACCCCTGCCGAGGCAGGGTGCCGCGGCTCAGCGGGAGCTTCGCCCTCCCATCCATGGCGCTACCCATCCATGGCGCTACCCATCAATCGAGGCCGGGGGGCCCACGTTGTACAGTCTTGACATATGTCCCAACGTGGGTTCACGCGGATCCTGTCTCCGCCGGAGGCAGGATAATCGTCAACGTGGTGCCCTGCCCCTCCTCGCTGTCGACCTCCACGCGGCCGCCGTGCGACTGCACAATTCGGCAGACCACCGCGAGCCCCAGTCCGGTGCCCTGGCCGGGGTCCTTGGTGGTGAAGAACGGGTCGAAAATCGCCTCGCGGATGCTCTTCGGAATCCCGCAGCCGGTATCGGTAACGCGGGCGTAGATCTCGTTCCGATTACCGTCGTGTCCGGTTTCGATTGTCAGCGTCCCCCGCTCCTCCATGGCTTGAACGGCGTTAAGAATTATATTCATGAATACCTGCTGCATTTGGGACTCGTCCACGACCGCCGGGGGAAGGTCCGGGTCGAGCCGGCGGACGGTCTTGATGTTTTGGAAGCTGGCCTGCTTCTCCAGCATGGCGAGCGTGCGGTCGATGACCTCGTTGATGTTACGGGCCGAGGTGCTGGCCGCGCGCTGCCGGGAGAATTCGAGCAGTTCCTGGACGATCTTGCGACAGCGGTCCGCCTGGGCGACGATCTCCTCGACGTCCGGGCGCAGCGGGCTGTCGGTCGGTAGATCTTCCAACACCAGCGACGCGAACGTGAGGATACCGCCGAGCGGGTTGTTGATTTCGTGGGCCACGCCGGCGGCCAATTGCCCCAGTGAGGCCAGCCGCTGGTGACGGCCCATCGCGGCCTGGGTCTTGGCGAGTTGCTCGGTGCGCTCCTGAACCTTCTGCTCCAGCGTCTGGGTCCACTGCTGAGTATCCTGTTCGAGCAGGCTGTAACGCTGTACGGTCATCTCGTCGAGGCGGTCAAGCATGGTGTTGAACGAGCCCGCCAGAACGCCCAGCTCGCTCTGGTCCGTAACCCGCACGCGGTGACTCGTGTCGCCGCCGGCTATTTCCGCGGCGACCGCCACCATTTCCTCCAGCGGCCGCACGAAGCTGCGCGTCAGGAAATACGTGACCACGACAATCAATGCAAAACAGAACAGGGCGATCGCCGCGAAGATGAGCGTGACGCTGTCGCGGACGGCGGTGAAGGGCCGCTCCAGCAGCCCGACGCCGAGAATCCCGATCCGCTCGCCGGCCAGGTTGGTGAGCGGCTCGTAGGCGGTGATGTACCACCCGTTCACCACGAAGGCCCGCTCGTTCCACGTCCGGCCCTTGTTCATCACCGCCTCGTAGACCTCCTCCGAGACCCGCGTTCCCACGGCCCGGCGACCGTCGTCGGTCATCACGTTGGTGGCGATGCGCACGCCGTCCTGGAAAATGGTCACGGCCCCCCGCTGCTGGTTCTCGGCGTGCGGCTGGGGGAACAGGATGTTCGTAATCTGAGCGATGAGCCCTTTTCCACTTTCAGAGCCGAGTTCGGTGTCAAATTCGTTGAGCAGTTGCCCCGCGTACAGGACCCCGATGATGCCGCCGGCTTCATCCGTAATCGGAGCGGCCGCCAGCAAGACCATCCCTGCGTCGAAGCTGTCAGAAGTAGCCGCGACATTTCCACGGACGCGCTGCGCGAGAGCCGGGTTCTCCGCCGTCAGGATCGCGAGCGGGATGAGTTCGGTACTGGCGGCAGGCTCGCCCAGCAGCGCGCGGGCCACCGGGGTCAGATCAGCTACGTTGTACCCAGGAGTGGACACGCCGGACGATTGCAGCACGACCCGGCCGGTCTTGTCCGCGAGCGAGAGGAAGTCGAAGTCCCGGTCCAGGCGCGCCCTCGTGAGATACGCAGGGGTGTTGTTTTCTTGATTGGAGACCAGGATTTCGGGCCAGCCGTCGCCGCCGGCCAGCAGTTCCACGCATTGCCTCATTTGGCTGAGGCGATTGGCGTATATAGTCCGGGAAGCCGCCAGGCCGCGGTCGACTTGTTGGCGGGCTTGGCTCAGCAGCGCTTTGTCGGTCACGTAAATGCCGATGGCGGAAGTGGACACCCCGCCCACGATCAGGATCAGCGAGTAGCTGGCGACAATGCGCCACTTGAGCGAATGTGTCCAACGCGGAAGCTTCATGGGAATACCAAATGGCTAATTGCTAATGAAGCAACACACTCAGCTTGGTAACTAGTGCATCGTCACGCTTTGGCTTTCGGGTCGTGTTGTGTGTGCCACTGCTCTTGAGCAGTGTCTTCTTGGGCCGACAATAGCCCTAGCACTGCTCAAGAGCAGTGGCACACATTCTGATCGATACGCAACCCGTCAATTCAGCTTCGATGGAGCATTAGTTTGTATTCCTTCACGCGGCAGTACAACGGTGAATGTCGAACCTGCACCCGGCTCGCTCGTGACCCTCATGTCGCCGCCCAACTCCTCGGCGATCTTCTTACAGATCGCCAGGCCCATGCCGGTGCCGCCAGTGCCGACGGTGCTGCCGTCCTTGACACGATAAAACTCTTCGAAGACGTGCGGCAACTGGTCGGCCGCGATGCCGATGCCGGTATCCGTAACCGACAGACGGACCACTCTTTCGTCGGCCTCGGCCGCCACCGTGACCCGACCCGCCGCGCGGTTGTACTTGATCGCGTTCGAGACCAGATTTGACAGCAACATGCGCAGGGCCGACTCGTCGCCGATGATCGACGGCAGGTCGTCCGGCACTTCATTGACCAGCGTGACCTGCTTCTCCACCGCGGTCGTGACGAAGCTCTCCAGTGTCTCGGCGGCCAGGTCTTGCCAGCGGAGCAACTTCCGCTCGGTCGCCAGCGTCCCGCCCTCGACTTTTGAAAAAGTCAGCCAGTCGGCGATGATCTTGAGCATCTCCGCGATCTTTTTACTCGAACGGTCGATCCATTGACGATGTTTTTCCGGGATTTCGCTGCCCATCTGGTGCAGCAGGACCTCCAGGTATTGTTGCACCGCCCCCAGCGGCGACTGCAACTGGTGCGAGACGAAAGTCACGAACTTGCGGGCCTGGGCCTCCTTCTCGACCCGCAGCCGCTTGGCTTCCATGCTCAGCCGATGCCGCTCGACCGCCCGGCGGATGATCACCCGCAACTCGTCGGCCGTGAACGGCTTCGGAATGAAATCGTACGCCCCGCCCTTCATCGCCTCGACGGCGGTGTCCACGGTCGCGAAGCCGGTGATGACCACGACGACGATGTCGGGGTCGATCTCCTTGACATGGTGAATGACCTCGATCCCGCTCATGCCCGGCATCTTGAGGTCAGTGATCAGTACGCCGGGGCGGACCTCTTTGGCTCGTTCGAGTCCGGAGGCACCGTCGGGGAAGGTCTCGACCTGGTAGCCGCTGCGCCGCAGGGCGGCCTCGCAGGCCCGGCGCATGGTCTGGTCGTCGTCGATGACAATGATGGGTCCGCTGGCGTCGGCTGCGGCGTTCATGGTCAGTGGCTCCGGGAGGATCGCGCGACCACGGGCGCCGACGCTAATCCTCCAGCATGCTCTGCACGCATTCCAGGAACTTCGGAATGTCCAAAGGCTTGGTGAAGTAGGCGTCCGGCGTGATCATCGGCATGCCCTCGGCCATCGGGAAGCGGCTGCTCGGATCGTCCTTGACCGCGGAGACCATGATGATCGGGATTTCGCCCACGTCGGTGCCCGCGGCTCCGAATCGCAGGGCCTGGACCACCGAGTAACCCTCGACCGGGCTCTCCATCATGATGTCGACGACGATCAGGTCCGGCTTGTTCTTGTGAGCGACTTCACGACCCGCACGCCCGGTGAGCGCCTCGATTACCTCGTAGCCCTCCCCCTCCAGCAAGGCCCGGGTCGAGGCCAGGTAGTCCTCGTCGTCGTCGATGATCAGTATCTTCGCTTTGTCGGCCATCGGCTGTCGCTCCACGCTGTGTTGCTCTTCGTACGCTAGGCACGTGGTACCGGCTTGTCAACCAATCTCCCGCGTTCCCGGCTCGACGGGATTCTAAATGACCGTGCGCGATCGTGCGCCAACGAAGAGCCGCGGGCCTGAAGCCCGCGCGGTCTTTCGCACACCGAACTGGCGCAAAATTGCGCCCAGCCGCTACAGGACTTTCGCGGCGAAATGCTAGTGTAGTGATTCATAATTACCGCGTCATGATTCACGGTGGTGCGGGCCTCTGTGCCCGCCACGGACGGGCAGGGACG
>JAGMDK010000586.1 GCA_023128695.1 Phycisphaerae bacterium | reverse complement strand
AGCGCGCCACCTCCACGCGCGAAAGCCTCTGACCGGAAATAGCACCAGCATCATCGGCCCCTGCGAGGCGATTCCCACAAATGTGGGTAACAGCAAGCTCAATAGCAGTGGCGCACAGTACGTACGGCAAACTTGTTCCCGCCGCTGTCCTCGCGTAGCTTGCCGGGATGGCCAAGCGGCGTAAGACTCCGACAAAACCAGACCCTGCGCCGACGAGCACGCGACGGGTGGCCGGCCGGCTTGTCGTACTGGCCGCGGCGCTGTTGCTCAGTGTCGCGGGCGTGTCGCGTTTGCGCGCTTTATGGCTCGATTTGCCGGTCCCCAGCCTAAAACGAATCGACTGGGACGCCGTTCGGCAAGCACGCGAGACGACGACCGGCGACGCGCGTGAGGGACGCATCCTCGCGATCATCAGCAACCATTTCACCACCGCTCTGCACCACCCGGACAGATTGCACGAACTGCTCGCCGACGCCCGCGGCGGCATCCGGCTCTTACGGCGTAGCCAACTCGGGCGCCTGCAAGTGTCCGCCCTGACACTGCTACACCTCGAACGCGCCGGGGTTCCGGCGGAAGAATGGTGGTTGCGGCTGCGGCTGTATCTTGAAGGTCTGGACAACGCGTCGTTCGCGCACTTCCTGCCCGCGTTGCTCGCCGCGGACGCCGCGATCTACGCCGATCAGGGGCTCGGTCCCGGCACAGCGCGGGGGGTGGCGTTGGTCAACTCCGGCGCCGCGCACGGACCGTTCCTGCAATACTTCGTCGCGCGTCTGCGACAACTCGCGGCACAGCGCCGCCAAGCCGGCGACCATGAAACCGCCGACCTGTGCGAGCAGATCGTACACAGACTTCTGCGGCAATGGATCTTGGATCCTGGACCGGCGGGTCCGCGGCTCTTGGCCGCCGAATTGCTCGCGGACAGCCTTGAAGCACAGGCCACACCCTCGGCATCAACGAGTGAAGCGACGCTGGCGCGGAAGCTTCGCCGCTGGCGGGCCGCCTATACTGCAAACGCCGCCGACATACCTTTGGCGCCTTCCGTTCTGCGTGTGGTTGACGCCCCGACGCCGGTTGCCGCGGTAGGTTGGTCCCTGGCACGCTGGATTGCGCTGGCGATCTGGACGGCGACCGCCCTGATACCGGTGGGGCTGATTGCCGTAGCGACCGGCGCATTTTGGATCAAGGCCGGAGTGCCCGAGACCGGCCGGAGACGTTACCGGTTAGTTGCGGTCTGGCAGGCTATCTTCATCGTTCTCATCGGTTGGGGCGTGCTTGTTTGGTCTCCCGAGTTGGTCCACGATGATCTTTTGCGGATCGACGATCTGCGCCGAGCGGAAGATGAAGCCAACCACTTCGGTCTGCCCTATCTGCCGTTCGTGGCCGCGGCGACGGCGCTGGTCGTCCTACTGACGGTCTCTCTGGTGGGGTCCCGCCCCGAGGCGAAACACCCACTTATGACCAAAATGGCCTGTTCGGCGGCCGTGAGTTGGCTGACCTTGAGCATCTTGCTCCTGGTGCTCACGTCCGTCACCGACCGCTTCCGGCGGGATTACGAAGTGATGCTTTCCCACCCCGGGCACGAACAATTAAACAAGATCGCCGACCCGAACGCCGAGGGGCTGCTTGATGAGTTGCGGGCTTGGGCGCCATAATGTCGCTGTTGAGAGGTGTGTGTTTAGCGTGTAGCGGCCGGGCTCCGTACCGGCCGTAGCCTACAGCGAAGTAATATCCCACGTTCTACGGCCGGCACGGGGGCCAGCCGCTACATTGTGTGGCACCGGCATCCTGCCGGTGAAACGGCCGGTACGGAGCCCGGCCGCTACATTGTGTGGCACCGGCATCCTGCCGGTGAAACGGCCGGTACGGAGCCCGGCCGCTACAGGGTGTTTCGGCGGACAAAACCATGAAAACCATCATTGAACCGTTTCGCATCAAAGTCGTCGAGCCGCTCCGCATGACCACCCGCGAGGAGCGCGCGACACTCCTCCGGGAGGCCGGCTACAACGTCTTCCTCGTCAAGGCCGAAGACGTCCTGATCGACCTGCTCACCGACAGCGGCACCGGCGCCATGAGCAGCCTCCAGTGGGCCGGGATCATGCGCGGCGACGAGTCCTACGCCGGGGCGAAGAGCTGGTTCGTCCTGCAAGAGAAAATCCACGAGATCACCGGCTTCGAGCACATCCTGCCGACCCACCAGGGCCGCGCCAGCGAACGCATCCTGTTCGAGCTGGTCGGCGGGCCCGGCAAGATTGTCCCGAACAACAGCCACTTCGACACCACTCGGGCCAACATCGAGCACACCGGTGCCAAGGCGGTTGATCTGGTGATCGAGGAGGGCAAGCATCCCACCACGCGCCATCCCTTCAAGGGCAACATGGACCTCGCCCAGCTCGAGGGATTGATCAAGGAGGTCAGTGGGAGCGGGGGCGCGCTGATCGATCACATCCCGCTCGTGATGATGACCATCACCAACAACAGCGGCGGCGGCCAGCCGGTCAGCCTCGAAAACCTCCGCGGCGTGCGGAAAATCTGCGACCAATACAAGCTGCCGCTGTTTCTTGACGCCTGTCGGTTCGCGGAAAATGCCTGGTTCATCAAGCAGCGCGAGCCCGGCCGGCGGAACCGCGGCGTGCGCGAGATTGTCCGCGAGATATTCGACCTCGCCGATGGGGCCACGATCAGCGCCAAAAAAGACGGCATCGTCAACATCGGCGGCCTGCTGCTGATGCGCGATAAGGAGCTCATCCGCCGAGCTGACGAGCTGCTGATCCTGACCGAAGGCTACCTGACCTACGGCGGCTTGGCGGGCCGCGATCTGGAAGCGATGGCCCAGGGCTTCGAGGAAGTCACGCACGAGGATTATCTGCAATACCGCATTCGCAGCACCGAGTATCTCGGCGAAAAGCTGCTGGCCGCCGGGATACAGATCGTCGAGCCGCCCGGCGGGCACGCGATCTACATCGACGCCGCGCATTTCTGCCCGCACATACCGCCGCACCAGTTCCCCGGGCAGGCGCTGACCTGCGCGCTGTACCGCGAGGCGGGCATCCGCGCCAGCGAAATTGGCAGCGTGATGTTCGGCCAGGGCGGTACCCCGCCGCCGATGGAACTAGTCCGCCTGGCGATTCCGCGGCGAGTGTATACCCAGAGTCACATCGACTACGTGATCGAGGCGATCATCGAGATTTATCAGCAGCGCGACAAGCTGCGCCCGCTGGAGATCACCTACGAGCCGCCGTCATTGCGGCACTTCACGGCGCAGTTCCGGGAGCTGTAGCGTCAGGCCCCCGTGCCTGACGAAATGTGTGGCACCGGCATCTTGCCGGTGAAATAGTCCACCACCGGCTGGAAGCCGGTGCCACACTGTAGAACCACCGGCTGGAAGCCGGTGCCACACACCGACAACTTCCTACGCTTGCCGCGGAGGTTTGATTTCGCTAAATTGCGGTGTTCATTGCACTATCGGGCGGTTAGCGGGGCCCCCGGTAAGTGAGGATTCGTGCCCGCCGTGAGAGAACGCCATGAAACCACATTGTCACCTGAACCGTTACGCTGCCGCTGTCCTGCTGATCGTCGTCGTCGTGCTGGCACCGCTGGGTGCGGCCGACGCCGAAGAGCGGAAAGTGCCCGAGCGCAGTGAGATCGAGCAGAAATACCTCTGGGCGACCGAAACCATCTATCCCAACATCGAGGCCTGGGAGCTGGATTTCGCCTCCTTCGACGCGGACCTCAAAAAGCTGGCGGCCCTGAAGGGCACGTTAAACCAGGGCCCGGAGGCGCTGCTCAAGGTCCTGCGGCTCTCGGACGAAATCGGCCCGCGAGTCGGAAAAGCCTGGGCATACGCCGCGCACAAGGCTGACGAGGACACCAGCATCAGCAAGTACCAAGGCCTGAAGGACCGGATGCTCGGGCTGTTCGTCAAGTTCCAGGAGGTAACCGCCTGGGTCGAGCCTGAGATCACCGCCATCCCCTGGGAAACAATCGAAGAATGGATGGCTCAAAACGAGGATTTGGCGCTTTATCGACATTCCCTGCACGATCTGTTTCGGCAGAAGGCACATATTCTCCCGGAACGGGAAGAGAAACTGCTGGCCTGGGCCGGGCAGGTCCACTCGGTCCCCTACAAGGCCTACAACCTGCTCTCCAACGCCGACATCCAGTTCCCCGCCATCACCGATGAGGACGGCAACCTGGTCGAGCTGGACGACTCGGCGTTTTACCTCTACCTGCGCTCGCCGAATCGCGAGGTTCGCCAGGCGGCCTACGAGGGCATCGTCGGCTCCTACGCGGACTTCCGCAACACCGCCGCCGCCCTGCTGAACGGTGTTGTGCAAAGCCACATCTTCACCATCCGGGCTCGCGACTACGATAGTTGTCTGGCCGCCGCGCTTGACGACGGGAACATCCCCGTCGAGGTATACAACAACCTGGTCGAGGCGGTGAACAAGAATCTCCCGCTGCTGCACCGCTACCAGACGATCCGCCGCAAAGCCCTCAAGCTCACCGATGGCGTGCACGCCTACGACCTGTTCGCCCCCTTCACCGCCGAGGTGAAACTGGAGTACACCTACGAAGAGGCCGTGGAACTGATGAAAGAGTCCTTGAAGCCGTTGGGCAAGGACTACTGTGACGTCGTGAGCACGGGCGTCGAGTCGCGCTGGATCGACGTCTACCCGACCAAGGGCAAGCGCAGCGGGGCTTAGGGCCTGCGATGAAATAACTGTAT
>JAGMDK010000585.1 GCA_023128695.1 Phycisphaerae bacterium | reverse complement strand
GCCCGGACGCACCAATTCGAGGCCCGCATCTGAATGGTGCGTCAAGGGACGCACGCTAAGCGGCTCAAGAGCAGTGGCACACCGTCGGTGAAAAGCTCGTAACCACGGCCGGTACGGGGCCCGGCCGCTACATTTCGGCCGGTACGGGGCCCGGCCGCTACATTTCGGCCGGTACGGAGCCCGGCCGCAACATTTACATCGGAAATCTTCCGCCATCCACAATCCGCAATCCGCAATCGTCAATCCGCAATCCGCAGTGTGGAACGAGCAGCGCCGGGTTTCAGTGCTCGTCCGGCTCGGCTTCCAACGCCGCCTCCAGCCAGGTCCGCACCAGCGGCTGGTTGGGATCGATTTCGAGCGAGCGGCGGCACCAGGTGACGGCTTCCAGCCGCGGCGTCTCGCTGCCCGCGGGTGCCGTCCGCCATGTCTCCCAGGCGATTTCCGCGAGTCGGTTGAGCGCGGGCACATAGCGCGGCCGGCGTTCGAGCAGGGTGACGAGACGCGCGCGGGCCTCGTCCGTACGTCCCAGCTTCCACAGCGCCAAGGCGAGGTTCACCGTCGCATCGGCCGTGTGCGGCTCAGCCTGCAAAACCGCTTCAAAGTCCGCGACGGCCGCCGCCCAGTCGTGCAAATCAAGTAAAACCACGCCGCGCTGGGCATAGGCCGCGGGGCTCGGCTCCAGGGCGATGGTCCGGTCCCAGGCGTAGCGGGCATCGCCGAGGTGTCCGAGCGCTTGGTGCGCAACAGCCAGGTTGAACCACGCCCGCGCGTGCTCCGGCTGCTCGGCGACGACGGTGTTCAGGATCCCCACGGCTTCGACCGACCGCCGCAGTCGTAGGAGTATGGCCGCCTGCTCGAAAAGCAGGTCGATATCGTCGGGGCGCAGTTCCCGTAACCGCGTCAGAGGCGGGAGAGTCTCCCGCCAGCGTCCGAGCTCCACGAGGGCCGCAAGTTCGTCACGCAGGGCCGTTTCATGGTCGGGGTCGTCACGCAGTGCGGCGCGGGCGCGGGAGAGCCGGCGAAGCGCGTCTTCACTCGCGGGGTCTGCGGGCCAACGGACGGCGGGTTGTGTGGAACTCGTTTCGGAAGCCGTGATAACGCCGGTGTCTGGTGATGCTTGTGTGCTGGGTTGTGATGTTGGGGCCGCGTCCGTTTCCGTCGCCCCTGCGAGGCTGTGTTGTGGAACGCGGGCTTCGTCACGCGGGTGGCGCCCTGGGCTACTCTCTGTTGCCCCTGTGAGGTTGGGTGGCGGGCAACTGTTTTCATGCCCGGCGATTCCGTCATGCGATGATTCAATACTGGTCGAACCGCCGGGCCCGCTCGCCAGGTGCCACACGAGCACCGCCACCATCAGCACGCACACGGCCGCAAAACCTACCAAGAGCTTCATGATAGACGCCTTAGGCTGGCCCGGAGATTAACCACTGAGCACTTTGACGATTGACGGTTGACGATTGACGATTAGGGATTAGCACCGTGCGCCACTTCCCCAATCCCCAATCGTCAATCATCAATCGTCAATCCCAATTTACGCTACGTGCAAGGCGTCGATGATGTTGGTGCGTGAGGCGTGCCGGGCAGGTGCTATGCCGGCGAGGATGCACAAACCCACGGTCAACGCGACCGCCGCCCCGACCAGGTCCCAGGGCACGGCCATGGCAAGCTGGTAACCCCACATCCGCTCGGTCATGATGGTGATGTTCCACGCCAGGTGTGTGCCCAGCCCCAGCCCCAGGCCGCTTCCGAGCACTCCCAGCACCAGCGCCTCGCCGATGACCAGCCGCAGCACCAGCCCGCGGGTCGCGCCCACGGCCCGCATGACCGCCACCTGCTTTGTGCGGCTGGCCACGTTGGCCGTCATCAAGTTGGCCACTCCGATCGCCGCCACCAGCAGCGCGACGGCGGGAACGGCGGTGAGCAGGTAAGTCATCTTCTTCAGCTCGCTGTCGATCTCGTCCTTCAACTCGCGGGCGGTGCCGTAGAAAATCTGCGGCGCGTCGAGCTTCTTCCGCAACTCGTTGAGCACGTGGAACTCTTCGCGGTAATTCTGCCAACGGCGTTCGAGCGTCTCCTCCTCATTGTAGTACTTCGACGGCATCCAGGCTCCCTCCGGCGAAGCGCGCGGGGGCGGCCAGTCGGCGGGCGGCGGCTCCGGCGACAGGTCGAAATTGAGCAGGATCAGCTTCGTCCCGTCCAGGCCGTAAAGCCGCTTCAAGTCGGCGTTCGCTCCCACCACCGAGCCCGTCGCGGCCACCCGGGCCTCGCTCTGGACCTGGAAATAGCTGGCCGCGATGTCGAGGGCCGGCGAATCGATGACGCCCGCCACCCGGAACGTGGTCCAGCGCGCATTGAACCAGATGCGGACCTGGTTGCTGATGAGGACGTTGCCGTCTTTATCCTGGACCACCGCGACCCCCTTCCGGCGAGCGCGGGCGAAGTCGGCCGCCACCAGCACGAATTGCTCCTTCTTCAACAAAGCATTCAGTAGTTTGGCGGCAGCACCCTCCTCACCGGCGGCGAACTTCCTGTGCCGGTCTTTCAGAGGGGACGGCGGGAAGTGGTCACTGCTTTGTTCCCAGGCAGCCCGGGCCGCCTCCTCGTCCACGTTGAAATAGTCCTTGAGGATCGTGCGGGCGAGCTCCTCATCGCCATCGCAATGCCTCTTCAATAACACACGCGTTGTGTCTACGTCCCCCTCCAGGAACTTCAACTTGATCAGGTCGAAGAACGAATCGGGCTCGACGCCCAGGAAGTAGGTGAACGAGCGGACGAGGTCCTCGCCCAGAACGGGGCGTTCCTCGACGATAACGTTGGGGGCGTTGGCCGCCGTGTAGCTTTTTACGCCGGGCGTGGCGGCGACCGCGCCGGCAACGTCACCCTTCATCTGATCGAAACTCCAGAGGTAGGCCTCCGGAAATTCCTTGGGGAACTGCCAGCCGCTCCGGAAGCTCGCGTCGAAGGTGACCAGGCTGACGATCAGCGAGAGCCCGACCATCAATCCGCACACGATGCCGGCCGAACGCCACACCGCGCGTCCCACCTGGTCCTGCAAGAGCCGCAGGCGTACGCCGACCAGCAGGGCCACGATCGGGACGGCCAGTCGGCTCACGACCCAGACGAGCAGCGGGGCCGCCAGGGCGTAGACGATATAGAGCAGCACCACGGACAGGGCCGACCACTGGCCGAATTCCACGTCGCGGCGCACCCAGTGACTAACGATGTAGACCTGGACGGCCAGCGTCGTGACCGCGAGCACGAAGACCACCAGCAACACCCATAAGCCCGCGCTGCGGGCCCGCGGGCGGGTGGCTTCGAGGGGGGAGACGGTCGCGGCGGCAAACGCCGGCAGTAACCCGGCCACGAAGGTCGTTGCCAGCCCGGCGATGACCGCCAGCAAGATTCCGTTTTGGCTGACCATATACGTCCCGACATAGTCCGGGACGAGCCAGACGGACAGCTTGGTGAGCCCCAGGCCGATCGGGACGCCGAAGATGATGCCCAGCACCCCGAGCGGAAACACCTCGACCAGCGTCAACCAAGCCAATTGGCCGCGGGTCATGCCGACACAGCGCAGCAGCCCCATCTGCGTGATCCGTTCGATCATGCCCATGCTGAGCGTGCTGAGGATGATGAACAGGGCCGTCAGCATCGCCACGCAACTCATCAGCACGAGCACCATCTGCTGCTGGTCCTGGGCCGCTTTGAGCTGGGCCTGCCGGAGAGCGGCGCTGCGCACCTGGGCGTGGGGGGCGATGCTCCGAACCGCCACGTGAATCCGGGCGGCGGTGAGGCGGAGGCTGTTGCGATCGTACTCGTGCAGCACGATGTCGATCGCGTTCACCAGGGCGTGCTTCAGGCAGATCTGCTGTAGCACGGGCAGGCGGACCAGAGCCACGCCTTTGATAAAGCGGGCGATCCGCCGCCGCTGGATCAAGCCCACGATTTCCAGCGCGACGGGTTTGTCGCCCGGCTCGCCGCTGCGCCAGATGAGAATGCTGTCGCCGACGCCGATCTGCTCCTCCTCCGCGACCGCCACCTCCAGGACACACGCGAATTCGTCCGCGGTGGTGATCATGCGTCCGGCGACGAGCATCTCGTTCCAATCGCGGATGTCGAACTCGCGTCTCAGGTCGATGCCATAGACGTCGAGATCGTCCATGGTCGGGCTCCAGCGCCGCGGGGTCTCCGTCGCGGCCTCCAGGTTCGCCCGTTTTACCGTCACTGCTTTCAAGCGCTGTACGAGCAGGGGCGTGACGTACTTGATGTTTTCGATCCGCTTGCCGTTCTTGCCGTCGCGGAGCCCCTCGATCTTGGTGAGCAGGCGCTGCGGGAGGGTGTCGTACTTGCCCCAGGCGGACTCGATATTGATATGGCTGGCGCCGACGTATGTGCCGGCCCATTTCTCCACGCTCTCGCGGACGGATTCATAGCAGCAGGTGACCCACACGACCGCGCCCGTGCCGAGCGCGATCGCCAGCACGGCCCCGGCCGTACGGACTCGCTTAACCCGCCAGTTCCTGGTAGCCAGTCGCGACCAGTGCCGCATCCGCAGTGCCCTTCGGTTCGAACGACCCGACGACGCGCCCGTCCTTCAAGACGACGACGCGGTCCGTATACGCAGCTCCCTGCGCCTCATGGGTCACCATCAAGATCGTCTTCTTCTGCTCGTGGGCGATTTCCCGCAGCAGGGCCCAGATTTCGGCCGACTGTTTGGAATCGAGATTCCCGGTCGGTTCGTCGGCCAGCACGATGGCCGGATCGTTGAGCAAGGCCCGCGCGATCGCGACCCGCTGCTGCTCCCCGCCCGAGAGCGCGTCGGGCCGATGATCCGCCCGCTCACGGAGGTGGACGGTATCGAGCATATTATCCACCCGGGTCCGGCAGGCGTTGACCGACTTGCCCTCCAGCAGGATCGGCAAGGCCACGTTCTCGCGGGCCGTGAGCGTGGGGAGCAGGTTGTACTCCTGGAAAATGATGCCCATTCGGCGGCGGCGAAAAAGCGTGCGGGCCCGGTCGGACATCTGCGCGAGGTCATGTCCCTCCACCTGGATCAAGCCCCGGGTGGGTTTGGTAAGCCCGCCGATGAGGTACAGCAGCGTGCTTTTGCCGGAGCCGCTGGCCCCCATGATCCCGAAGAACGACCCGGCCGGAACCTCCAGATCGACTCCGGCCAGAGCCGGAACCTCGTGCCCGGCGGTCAGGTACACTTTGTACAAATCCCACGCCGCGACGACGATCGGACCGTCGTTCGAGGTTAGCGGCTCAGGGCTCATTTCGTCCATCGCGGCAGTGTAGGCCGCTGTCGGCGGGTTCACAACCACCGGCCTGGTGGTATAGTGTTGGGGGGGTGGGCGTCAGGAAAGTGGG
>JAGMDK010000584.1 GCA_023128695.1 Phycisphaerae bacterium | reverse complement strand
CCAGATTCGGCTATCGCGCGAGCACGAGATGCCCGCAGATTGTGTCACGGACCCGGAAGCAGGGGTGCCTGACAAAATCGGCGGGGTGCCGCATCCCGCCCCGCGGGGGCACAGGCGCATGGCCACGGGTGCAGCGCAGCGGAACCCGTGGGTAGGATAAGTCCAGGCAAATCCCTCCCTGGCTACGAAACCGGTGCCAAGGAACTGCCGATAGAACCACGGGCAGAGCACTGAAGGGGCAGCGCGGCTCTGCAACAAGATGTATGGGTTCTCTGATCCCACGAAGGAGGACAAGCGGTGCAAACAGTGTTTATTACTGGGGCGGGAGGCTTTGTGGGGAGCCGACTGCTGGGGTACCTGCGTGAGCAGGGCTGCGACGTCGTGGCCGGCGTCCGTAACCGCGCACGGAAACTGGCGTACGAGCGCCAAAGCAACAAGGCGCTGGTCTGCGAAGTTACGGATCCGATCAACGTGGCCCGGGCGATTGCCGGCGTGCGGCCGGACGCGATCATTCACCTGGCCGGACCGTCCCGGCCGGTCGATGCGTCCGCTGATCCGCTCGCGGCCTACCAGGGCATCGTTTCCTCATGGGCGAACTTGCTCGACGCCGTCCGTCGGGTCGTCCCCAGGGCCAAGGTGGTGCTGGCCAGCGCCTGCGATGTCTACGGCAACGCGGGTTCAAGCGGTGAGCTGCTCAGCGAAACGACGCTGCCGCAGCCGGTCACGACCTTCGGATCAATGAAGACGACTGCCGAGGACGTCGCTCATACGTATTACCGTGATTATCACCTGAATATCACCATCGCGCGGCCATTCCACTATACCGGCCCGGGGCAGTCTGAGCGTTTCTTCTTCGGAGCGGTCGCTCAGCAGCTTGCGAATTGGGATCCGGCCGCGAACGACCGGGAACTGCGGCTGCCGGACCTTTCGTGCCGCCGCGATCTCCTGCACGTTGACGATGTTGTTTCGGCGTACGCCCGCTTGCTCCAGGACGGGCGTCCGAACGAGATTTACAATATCTGCTCCGGCGAAGCCTTCACCTGCCGCGAGATTATCGAAACCATGATCGGGGATCTCGGCCACGAGATTCAACTGTCAGAGCTGCCTGGGGATGAGGAGCATGACCAGATCCCGTTTCTCCGAGGGGATAATTCCAAGATCCGTGCCGAGTTGAGCTGGTCCCCGACCCGTTCAGCTCGGGACGCTGTTCGCGCTCTGCTCGCCAGCTATCAGACGAGCACGACCGCGGCCGCTCCGTAGAGCGGTGGTTCTTGGATTGTGAGGGAGGGAGCTTGTTTTATAACGCAGGTCCGGGTGAGTTTTCCCCGGACCTGCTTTTTTTGTCGAATTCGTCGTCCCTCCGGGACTGGGTGGGGCACCCGTGTAAGAAGAATACTGTTTTACCTCTTGGCAGTTCTTGATACGGCGCCTATACTGCAGGGCTCCGTGTTGCATTGGGGCAGCGCGGCGAGGCTGTGAGCCGGTTTCCCCGGCCGGCCGGTTTTTTCCGCGGAGAGCCGCATGGCTGTAAAGCTGCGATTTAAGCGTATCGGACGCCGACACCGGTCCGTCTTTCGCCTCAGCGCGATGGACGCCCACTGTCCGCGCGACGGGCGGGTGCTGGAAGAACTCGGCACGTATGACCCGACCAACAAGGATACTCAGGCGCAGATAACGCTGAAAGAAGACCGGATCAAGTATTGGTTGAGCGTCGGAGCGGTTCCGACCGAGACCGTGGCAAGCATCCTCAAGAAGAACGGAATCACCACTCGGTGATAATCACCCGGCCTATCGCTGGATTCGACGATGCGTATCGATGTGATAACGCTGTTCTCCGAAGCCCTACAGCCGTATCTGGCGGCCAGCATCCTCGGCCGCGCCCAGAGCGCGGGAATCGTCGAAATCCACACCCACCAACTCCGCGACTACGCCACCGATTCGCATAATACAGTCGACGATCGCCCCTTCGGCGGCGGCCCCGGCATGATCTTGAAGTGTCAGCCGGTCTTTGACGCCGTCAGCGCGATCGAAGCCCGGGACACACGCTCGGCCCTGCGGATTCTTCTAACCCCGCAGGGCCGGCCGTTTAATCAGAACCACGCCCGGCGGCTGGCCGAGTCCGACCGGCTGCTGCTGATCTGCGGGCACTATGAGGGCTTCGACGAGCGAATCGTCGAACTGCTCCAGCCCGAGGAGATCAGCCTCGGCGACTTCGTGATGACCGGCGGCGAGCCGGCCGCCCTGGCGATCATCGACGCGGTTGTTCGCCTGCTGCCCGGGGCGCTCGGCAATGAGCAGGCCGCGGACGATGAGTCGTTCCAGGACAACCGGCTCGAATACCCGCAATACACTCGGCCGCGCTGTTTCGGCAACCTTAGCGTGCCCGACGTCTTGCTCTCCGGCAATCACGGAGAGATCGAAGCGTGGCGTCGGGCCCAATCCGAAGAACGCACCCGGCGGCGGCGTCCTGATCTGATTCAAGATCACGCCGCCGCGGTTTTTTATACCTCTTGTTGTTCCGAATTGACCCGCGCGGGCTCGCGGACGAACGCCGTCTCGAACGCCCCGGCGAAGGTGATGCGAAGATAAGAAAGAGAGGCGCTCGATGAAAAACCCCCTGCTCGACGTGGTGGAACAGAAATATCGCCGGTCGAATGATCTGGATTTCGCCATTGGCGACACCGTCATCGTGACATATCGCATCGTGGAAGGCTCCAAGGAGCGTCTCCAGGACTTTGAGGGAACGGTCATCGCGCGTCGGGGCCACGCCCTGGACGCGATGTTCACCGTCCGCCGACTGGTTGGGAACGAAGGGGTGGAGCGTTGCTTCCCGATCCACTCGCCGCGAATCGTGTCGATCAAGACACTTCGTAGCGGGAAGGTCCGCCGCTGCAAGCTGTACTTCCTGCGTGACCGGGTCGGCAAGGCCCGCCGGCTGCGTGAACGGCGGATTTCGGCCGAAGCTCGCCGAGCCGCGGCGGAAGCTCGGGCCGCCAAGGCCCGGGCCTTGCAGGAAGCCCAGGAGGCCGTCGCCGCCGCCCAGGAGGCCGGAGCCGAGGCCCCCGACACCGAGTTGGCCGGCACCCCGACCTAGACAATTCCGTGAGCGACCCCCGCCATACGCTTGGCCGTGAGGGCGAGCGACTCGCCGAGAGATTCCTGCGCAAACGCGGCCTCAAGATGATCGCCCGGCGGTTCAACACCCCTGTCGGCGAGTTGGATTTGGTCATGCGCGACGGCGACACGGTGGTCTTCGTCGAGGTCAAGACTCGCCGCGATCGGAAGTTCGCCGACCCAGAGGACTCCATTAACGTCGGCAAACAACGCCGCCTGGCCAAGGCCGCCTGCTGGTTCCTGCATCATAAACGCTGGGACGACCGTCCATGCCGGATTGACGTGGTCGCGGTCATCCTCGCCGAGGGCACCGAACCGGAAATCAATCACTTTCCCGACGCGTTTGCCCCGAACGGCGGTTAATATTCCGCCGCAAAAAAGTCGGCGCCGGCTGGCTCATGTAGCGGCCAGGCTCCTGGCTCCCGTTCTTTCGCCCCTCTCAACCGCTGAAACGCCTTCGCGGCGATCATCCTGCCGACCCCGGGCGAGAAAGAATCTGAGTCAGGGCAGGCGCAAGCGGGGGAAGGGCAGTATAATGGAGGTCCAATCGACCGCTGGCGTAGGCGGGCAGGGTTATCTGGGAAATCCGGGTTCAAGCAAGGTACTTGCAAGAGAAGGAGGCATTTCCATGAGAAGGGTAATGGGAGCGACTGCGTGTGGTTTGCTGTTTGCGCTGCTGATGCCGCCGGCGGCCGGGGCCGACTCGTCACAGTATGACGACGGCTCAATTGTGGCGTGGGGACTCAACTCGTCTGGCCAATGCAACGTGCCGGTGCCCAACAGCGATTTCGTGGCGGTCGCGGCGGCGGGGTACCACAGTCTTGCCCTGAAGGCGGACGGCACGATCGTGGCGTGGGGATGGAACGACTATGGCCAATGCAACGTCCCGGCGCCCAACAGTGATTTTGTGGCCGTCGCGGCGGGCTGGCACCACAGTCTCGGGCTGAAGGCCGAGGGCTTAATCGTGGCGTGGGGAGACAACGGCAACGGCCAATGCAACGTCCCGGCGCCCAACAGCGATTTCGTGGCCGTCGCGG
>JAGMDK010000583.1 GCA_023128695.1 Phycisphaerae bacterium | reverse complement strand
CTAGTGCTCCGTCGCAGTTGAATTGACGGGTTGCGTATCGATCAG
Organism: Phycisphaerae bacterium; assembly: GCA_023128695.1. GTDB lineage: Bacteria > Planctomycetota > Phycisphaerae > UBA1845 > Fen-1342 > JAGMDK01. Next base: position 6,748 of record JAGMDK010000583.1, on the reverse strand, counting down.
AATGTGTGCCACTGCTCTTGAGCAGTGCTAGATATCGTCGAGTGCTCCAGAATCCATAAGAAACACTGCTCAAGAGCAGTGGCACACCAGCCCATCAATTGACGAGCGACAGAGCACTAGGCTTATCACCTTATCAGTCCGCCGCAAAAGCCATGTAGCGGCCTGCGGCTCGCAGGCCGTCGGCACAAAGTGGCGTTTCCGGCCTCCTACGACCGGCGAGCCGCCGGCCGCTACGTCGTTTACGGCCCGACACGACTTTTACGGCGGACTGTTATCACCCACTCAGACGTCCAGCCCGAGGTCCAAGCACGTGGCGGAGTGGGTCAGCCCCCCGACCGAGATGCGATCAATTCCGGTCGCGGCGATCTGAGCCACCGTATCTAGCATGACGCCGCCGCTGGCTTCGAGTTCGAGCTTGCCGCGGAGACCCCGCGCGTCACGCTGCTCGACGGCGGCTCGCATTTGTTGAAGGGAGAAGTTGTCGAGCAGGACGATGTCCACGGCGGCGACTTTGCACACCTCGACGAATTGACCGAGGTTGTCGACTTCGACCTCGATGAAGTGCGGCCGGGGGTGTCCGGATGACTGTTCAGTATTTTTCATGTCCCCCTCCGCTGAAGCGCTGGGCCAGCCCTTCTTGAGCAACGCGGCAAGCTCAGCAGCGAGCCGCTCGGTGGGAATGCCGGCCAAGTGGTTATCCTTGATCAGAACGGCGTCGTACAAGCCGGCGCGATGGTTGTGGCCGCCGCCGGCGCGGACGGCGTATTTGTCCAGCTCACGCCAGCCGGGGATCGTCTTGCGGGTATCGAGAATCTTGACCGCGGGATTGGTCGAGCGAGCCGCCTCGACATAGCAGCGGGTCAAGGTGGCCACGCCGCTCATCCGGCTGAGGAAATTGAGCAGCGTCCGCTCCACCGCCAGGACGGCGGCCCGCGGGCCATGAAGCGTGGCGAGCACGGTGCCCGACGTGATGGCATCGCCATCATGATACGTGCCGTCTCCGCTATCGGCCGGCGTGAATTCGAGAGGGTCGCCGAGGCGGTTCGAGAAGGTCTCGCAGATCGCTGGTGCCAGTGCGAGGCCACAGACCGTGCCGGGTTCGCGCGGCACAATACGCGCGGCGACCTCAGCGGCCGCGTTCGGGAGCAAGGCCGAGGTGATGTCGCCGGGGCCGAGGTCTTCCTCACAGGCGGATTCAATCAGTCGGATCGTTTGCGTGGACCACATGTTCTCATTTCTTGTGTGGCACCGGCTTCCAGCCGGTGGAACTGAATACTGAATACTGAATACTGAATACAGAATACAGAATACAGAAAACAGGGCTCGCTACAATGTGTGGCACCGGCTTCCAGCCGGTGGATTAAGCTGTGGCACCGGCTTCCAGCCGGTGGGCCCCATTGTTTACTGCCCGGTGAAGTGCGGGGGGCGCTTCTCCAGGAACGCGGCGACGCCTTCGCGATGGTCCGCGGTACGTCCGGCCGCGGTTTGCAACTCCGCTTCATACTCCAATTGTACCGCGAGCGTGGCCGTCCAGGTGTGATTCAAGGCCCGCCCCTGCCCGGTGAGCACGACGCAGCGGACCGCGTCGTCGTCCTGGGCTTGTTGCAACGCCGAATCCAGCTCGAGCCCCATCTCCGCGTTGAAGGCGTTGAGCACGTCGGGGCGCTTGAGGGCAACGGTCAGAATCCCATCGGCGGCATTGGTCTCGATCGTCGTGAATGCCATGTGTTGTGTCCTTCCCAATTGCAGGGCAGATAGAGTACGAGGATCATTCGTGTCCCCCACCGCTAAAGCGATGGGCCACCCGTCCACAACCTGAGATCTGAAATCCGCAATCCGCAATCCGCAATCGGATCGGCCCGTCGCTGACGCTCGGGGTTCCGAGCAATCCTCAATCCGATGGCCGGCTTCAATCCTCTTCCGGCGGTAGCTGCTTGTTTCGGCGGGGCTCTTCCGGTTGCACCAAGCCGGTGGCCCAGGCCAGAAGGGCCGTCAACAGACAAACGCCGAGGTAGATGAAAAAGGCGTGCCATGTGCGGACGAATATTACTAGAAGCCCGATCGCCGCGAAAATGATCGCGAGCAGATAACACACCAGCACGGTTTGGCGAATCGACAGGCCCCGCTGTACGAGTTGATCATAGAAATGGCTGCGGTCGCCTTCGAAGATCGAGCGGCCGGCCAGCCAGCGGCGGACCATCGCCAGGGCCGTATCGAAGACCGGCAACGCAAAGATCATCAAAGCCCCGATCACCCAGCGCGGAATACCACGTTCGCCGAAAAGCAGGATGAGCATGCCGCAGTTGAAGCCCAGCAGCACGCTGCCGGCGTCGCCCATGAATATCTTGGCCGGGTTGAAGTTCCAGGGCAGAAAGCCCAGGGTGGCGCCGAACATCGCCACGGCCAGCACCAGCCGGACCGGATCGCCGGTGCTGCTATAGCCGTACACTGCCAGATGCGCGGCCAGCAGGAAGAAGCCCAGCGAGATGACGCCGGTCACACCGGTGCTCAGCCCGTCTAGTCCGTCGATCAGATTGGTTGAATTACAGGCCCCCAGCACGATAAACAGGCCCAGGAGGAACGAGGCCGTGGTTGCGAGCCAATCCGGCAGCTCCACGCCCAGCGGTTCCAGGACACTGTCCACCAGCCGAAACCCGGCCCGCGTGCTGATCAGCACGGCCGCGATCATCAGCGTGCCGGCCAACAGCCGGATCTTCGGCGAAATATGCCGCATGTCGTCGATCAAGCCCAGGACGGACATCCCGACGCCGCCCAGCAGCAGCGGCAGCATCTTGTGCCATTCGCACGTCCCGGTCGCCATTGCGCTCGTCACGGCCAGCGCCCACGCCACGCAAATCGCGGTCCCGCCGAGATACGGGATCGGCTTGGCGTGCGGCTTGAGCTTCTGGTCGGGGACATCCAGCACGCCGAAGCGGTGGGCCGCCCGGATGGCGAGCGGCGTCAGAAAAACAGTCGCAATGAACGCGGCAACCCCGAAGTACTGGTACTTATGTAGTATCGCCGCGAAGGATTCCATGCAGCGAACAGTATACCGCAAAAGTCATGTAGCGTCCGGGCTCCGTCCCGGACGTCGTCTTGGAAGAGCGTATCTCCGGGTTCTACGGCCGGGACAGAGCCCGGCTGCTACATTTTCCGGCCGACGCCGACTTTTGCGGCGGACTGCTAAAGCGCACCGGAGAGAGTCACTCAGCTCTTTTCACGGGATAGCATGAAGGCCGTCAGGGCGCCGAGTTGAAAGACGGCCGCGAAGGCCAGCTTCACGAGCAGCGGGCCTTCTTTTGCGCCGTAGGCCCAGTTCGCCAAGGCGGCGATGACGAAGCCGAGCACGAGCGCTTGGAGGATGGCCCCAATCAAACGCGCGGGCGAGAACTCGTGGTGGCGGCGCTCGCGAGTAATGGTCTCGAAGCGGTCGTGGATTTCCTCCAACACGCGCTCGATTCGCCGTAGCGAGGCTTGTAGCTCCGCGGGGTCTTGCGGCCACGCCGATTCGGTCGGGGTGGGTGTTTCCGGGGTGGACTGTTCGGCGTCAGCCTGGCGCTCCAACGTACTCTCGCTCAATTCACGTTCCATCATCCGCCCTCACGCTTCCAAGGCTTCAATGACGGCTTGTCGCAGCAGCGGCAGCATGATCTCGTGGTGTCCGATGACCGCATGTCCGCAGCCGGGTTCGACCGGGCGTATGACGACGTTCTGCGTGGGCCGGTAGTGCCGCAGCATATCGAAGTTGGCGGTGTGCATGCCGTGGAGGGGGTGGCCGAGGTTCCGCGCGACCGCGACCGCTTTGAGAAAAACTTCGGGGAGGATGACCGCCGAGCCGAAATTGAGCCAGACGCCGCCGGCCTCGCCCTCCGATACTGCTCCCAGGTCGGCGACGACGGCGCAAATCGTGCGGAAATCGGCCATGCTCGCAGCCCCGATCGCGGCCCCATCCGCCTCTGGGTGCATGTGGACCGTGTCCGTTCCGACCGCCACGTGCACGGTCGCCGGAATCTTTGCCCGCCAAGCGGCGACGAAGAGGCTCAGGTCCTTGTACGGGGCGTCGCCCTCGGCGAGCAGCTTGCCCAGCGCACGGCCGAGGCCGCCATGTTTGGCCCCTTCGCGCGCCGCGGCGTTCATCCGCTCGCAGGTCTCGTGGACCATGCCGAAAGTGCCGTCGCGGATCGTCTCCGCGACTTCCTCACTGGTGGCCCCTGTCTCGGCGAGTTCCAGGTCGTGAATCGGGCCGGAGCCGTTCGTGGCCAGGGCCGTCACGATCCCGCGGTTGATCAGGTCGATTACCAGCGGCGAACAGCCCGTCTTGACGACATGGCCGCCGAAGCCGAACACGACCGGCCGATCGGCCCGGCGAGCCGCGACGATCGCGTCTACCGTTTTACGCAGTTCGCGCGCCCCGAGGAATTCCGGCAGGCTCGCCAGCCAGTCGCGGAACGAGCAACCGGTCGGCGGCGTCCGGCCGAGGGCCGAAACGGCGACCTTGTGAGCCCGCTCGCCGCGTGATTTCATGCGGATCCGCGACCAATCCAACCGCGGGAGACGTGTTTCGCTATTGTCCGGCTCGCTCAACGGTGGCTCTCCAGGGCCTGATGCAACCGGGCGTCAAAGTCCTCGACTTCTCCTCGCAACACCAGACGCACGTCGAGACGCGCCAGTTCCGGCGCGCCGTCCGGCCACAACGGCGCCAGTTTGACCCAATCCTTCCGCGTTGTCACCACCATATCGGCGTTCGCCCGTCGCGCGGCCGCTTGGATTGCCTCCACGTCCGACGCTGAATAGCGGTAATGATCCGCGAAAACGATGGGCACGCACGCGCCCGCCAGCGACGAAACCAGCTTCTCGAACGTGCGCGGATTGCCGATCCCGGATACCGCCAGCACCCGGTGTTCGACAAGCTCGCCCGGCGGCGTGCGGCGACCAGTGCGGCCGACGAGCGCATCGGCTTCAACATCGGCCAGGACAATCGGTTTATCTGCCCCATGCCGATGCAACTCGGCGGCGATCATCTCCACCGTCGCCGGGTCCGCTTGGTTGCTCCGCGTGATGACGAACAGGTCGGCTCGCCGCAGGCTGCTCAGTGGTTCGCGCAAGCGACCAACGGGAAGCAGACCGCCGCCGCCCCAGGGTTGCAGGGCATCGATCAAGACGATGTCCAGGTCGCGCGCCAGGCGACGATGCTGAAACCCGTCATCGAGCACGAGACAATCCGCATCGTGCTCACGCCGCGCCGCGGCCGCCCCCGCCACTCGATCCGGGTTGACGACCACCGGCACGTCCGGCACTGCGTCCTGGAACTCAAGGACCTCATCCGCCGTTGCGTTCGGCTCCCCCTTGTAGCGTGGGAACGTGGGAACGTGGGAACGTGGGGGCGTGACCTCATCCGTCGTTGCGTTCGGCTCCCCCTTGTACCCGCGTGTCAGGATGGCCGGCCGGTGCCCGGAGGTCTGGAGGCGGCGAACGAGCTCGATGACCAGCGGCGTTTTGCCGGTTCCGCCGACCGTCAGGTTGCCGACGCTGATAACCGGGATTCCCGCGCGGCACACGGCGGACGAAACGTGATCGTAATAGAGATTGCGAACCCCGATCACGCCCCTGTAGAGGGCGGCGAGCGGCCACAGCAGCCGGCGCAGAAGACTCAAACTTACGGCAACATCATTCATGATTTGTCGGCGGAACCGTCCTGCTCGCGGACGAGTGCGTCGCGAATGCCGATTTCAGCCAGGTGCAGGGTGCTGTGGCCGAAGGCGGTGAGGGCCTGGTGCAATGCGTCGAGATCGTCTGTTTTCCGCGCGAGTTTCTGGAGGGCGGCCAGGTCGCGTTCGATCCGTTCGCGCTGGGCCGGATCGAGCTGATCGCCGACCTTGGCGAGCATCTGGCGCGTCTTGTGCGTGTCGAATTCAACCTGGTTGATCAGATCGATCCGCCGATGGGCGTCGATGTCGGCCTGGGCGAACTCGATGCTCTCGCGGGTGATGCGTTCGACCTCCGCGCGGGTCAGGCCGTGGCTGGGCACGATCTGGATGCCGGCTTGCGTGCCGCTCCGCTGCTCGGTGGCCGAGACGTTCAGAATCCCGTTGGCATCCAGCAGAAACTCGACCTCGACCTTGGGCAGGCCCGCGGGTAGCGGCGGAATGCCGCGCAGCTCGAACTCGCCCAGCGATCGGCAGTCGGCGGCCAACTCGCGCTCGCCCTGCAAGACATTCAGCTTGATCGCGGTCTGGCCGTCGACAAAGGTGGTGAACATCTCGGTCGCCCGGCAGGGGATCGTCGTGTTCCGCAGGATCAGCTTGCCCGTCGCGCCGCCCATCGTTTCCAGACCCAGCGAGAGCGGCGTGACGTCGAGCAGCAGCATGTCCGCAAGCCTGCCGCTCAGAATGGAAGCCTGAATCGCGGCCCCGACCGCGACGACCTCGTCCGGATTCAGCGCCGTGTATGGCGGCCGACCAAAAAACTCTGCCACCCGCCGACGCACCAGCGGTATGCGAGTCGAGCCGCCGACCAGAATCGCCTGCTGGATATCGTTGGTGCCCAGGCCGGCGTCACGAAGAGCCTGTTGGCAATGCGACAGCGTCCGCTCCACCAGCGGCGTAATCAGCTCTTCGAACTCGGCGCGCGTAATCGTTCGGCGATAGACGCGGCCCTGTCCCAGATCGAGCTCGATATTGGCCTGCTCCTGCTCGCGGGTGGGCGTCAGGAAAGTGGGCAAACCGGTGGGGCGGCCCTCCGCGGCCGC
>JAGMDK010000582.1 GCA_023128695.1 Phycisphaerae bacterium | reverse complement strand
GCTGTGTCAGCCGTGTCGATGGGTGGCACGGCTGTGTCAGCCGTGTACAAGTCGCAGGTATTCACGGCCGACACGGCCGTGCCACCCATCAACGCAACGTTGACAGAGCACTAGTTTGCTTCGGATCGGCGTGCCGAACGGATGCGCGCCACGACGAAACGAAAACCTGGTCAAGGAGCTGCAAAATGGCGATTCGGATCGGAATTAACGGCTTCGGGCGGATTGGACGGCTCGTCGTGCGGGTCGGCATGAAGGACAAAAACATCGAGTTTGTCGGCGTCAACGACCTCGTCCCGCCCGACAATCTGGCTTATCTCTTCAAGTACGACACGACCCATGGACAGTACGACGGTGACGTCGGCGCGACCGAAGCGGCGCTCATGGTCGACGGGCAGGAGATCAAGTGCTTCTCCGAACGCGATCCGGCGGCGCTGCCTTGGAAGGACCTCAAGGTCGATTACGTCGTCGAGTCGACCGGCCTGTTCAGAGACCCGGAGACGGCCGGCAAGCACTTGACCGCCGGCGCCAAGCGAGTGGTCATCTCCGCCCCCGCCAAGGGCGACATCCCGACTTTAGTGCTGGGCGTCAACGAGGAGAAATATAACCCCGAGACGGACAAGATCGTTTCCAACGCCAGTTGCACCACCAACTGCCTGGCCCCGCTGGCGAAAATTGTCTACGACAACTTCGGGATCGAAGAAGGCTTGATGACCACCATCCACAGTCTCACCGCCACCCAGCCGACGGTCGACGGCCCGTCAAAGAAGGATTTCCGCGGCGGCCGCGGGGCCGGACACAATATCATTCCGGCCAGCACCGGAGCCGCGAAGGCAGTCATTCTGTGTATCCCCGAACTCAAGGGCAAGCTGACCGGGATGGCGTTCCGGGTCCCGACGGCGGATGTCTCGGTCGTCGATCTAACGGTCCGGACGACCAAGGAAACCTCTCTGGAGCAGATCGGCGAGGCCGTCAAAGCCGCCGCCGAGGGCAAAATGAAGGGCTTCATGGGTTATACGGACGAAGACGTCGTCAGCTCTGATTTCATAACATCCTCACTCTCAAGCATTTACGACGCAAAGGCCGGGATCCAGCTCAATCCGCGGTTCTTCAAGCTCGTTTCGTGGTATGATAATGAGTACGGCTATTCGTGCCGGGTCGTGGACCTGATCAAGCTGATCGCCGGCAAGGATGGTTTGCTTTAAGAGTCCGGCGGTCTAGCATATATGGAACAGCACGCGGCCCGTCCAGTTGGATGGGCCTGCGTTTTGAAGGAGCGCAGGTGAGCCATGGCTAAGAAATCGGTTCGCGATCTGGAGGTGCGGGGCCGCCGGGTCTTGCTCCGCGCCGACCTCAACGTCCCCCTCGACGCCCAGCAGAACGTGACGGATGACCGGCGTATCCGCATGTTCCTACCCACACTCAAACACGTGATCGACCACGGCGGGCGTGCGATCGTGATGAGTCACCTCGGGCGGCCGACCGGCGATCCTGAACAGGACGCCCGCTTCTCGCTCAAGCCGGTCGCGGAACGCATGGGCGAATTGTTGGGCAGGCCCGTCAAATTCGTCCCGGCCTGCATCGGTTCGCCGGCCGCCGAAGCCGTGGCCGGGTTACAAGACGGCGAGGTCCTGCTGCTGGAAAACGTCCGCTTCCAAGCGGCCGAGACCATCATCGACCAGGCCAAAAATAATCTCGACAAGAAGCTCACACCGCAACAGGAGACCTTGCGGCAAGAGTTTGCTCAAGGTCTGGCGGCCCACGCCGAAATGTACGTGAACGACGCGTTCGGCACCTGCCATCGGAAGCACGTGAGCATGTATGACGTGCCCAAGCTAACCTCGACCGGCAACAGGACGCTCGGTTTCCTGGTCGAAAAGGAGCTGAAGTACCTCGGGCAGGCCGTCCAAGCACCGAAACGCCCATTCGTCGCAATTCTCGGCGGCGTGAAGGTCAGCGACAAGATCGGCGTCATCCAGAATTTGCTGCAGCGAGTGGATCACATTCTTATCGGCGGCGCGATGACCTTCACATTCTGGGCGGCACAGGATCGCAGCGTTGGCAAGAGCCTGTGCGAACGCGACAAGCTCGACCTCGCCAGGAGCCTCCTCGAACAAGCCGGTCCGAAGCTCCGGCTGGCGGCGGACGCGGTGGCGGCGACCGAGTTGCGTGAGGGAGTTGAAACAACAGTAGTATCAGGGGAAATGCCGGCCGAATTGATGGGACTCGATGTTGGGCCTCAAACGCTCGAAGCATTCGGGCGCATTATCCAAGACGCCGGCACGATCATCTGGAACGGCCCGCTGGGCGTTTTTGAGACCAAACCGTTTGAAGCCGGCACCTTCGCGATGGCCCGCATGATCGCGGAGGCTACAGATCGAGGTGCTGTCTCCGTCATCGGCGGCGGCGATAGCGCGGCGGCCATCGAACAGGCCGGGCTCGCGGACCGCGTCACGCACATCAGCACGGGCGGCGGGGCCTCACTTAAGTTCTTGGAAGGCAAGCGGTTCGATTCCATCGAGGTCCTGGACGACGCCTAAGATCAACATGAATACGACCCGGCCAATTCGTATTGCGCCTTCCGTGCTCGACGCGGATTTCGGCTATCTCGCGGAGCAGATTGCGGCTGTCGAGGCCGCCGGCGCGGACCTGCTGCATCTTGACGTGATGGATGGCCACTTTGTTCCCAACCTGTCGCTGGGCGTCCCGGTCGTGGCCGGCATCAAGAAGTGCACGGAACTCTTCCTCGACACGCACCTCATGATCACGGACCCGAGTAAATATGCCCCCGCGTTCGTTGACGCCGGGGCCGACAGTATTACTTTCCACATCGAAGTGGTTGAGCAACCATTCGAGCTGGTCGATCAGATACGAGCTCTGGGCGTGAAGGTGGGCGTCGCGCTGAACCCTGGGACGCCGGCGGAAGCCGTGCTCGAAATCATCGAGCGCGTGGACATCGTTCTGGTAATGACCGTCTGGCCCGGGTTCGGCGGCCAGAAGTTCATGACTGAGTGCCTGGAAAAAATCGAGTTGTTACGCGACCGCTTGCGACCGGAACAATGGTTGGAGGTCGATGGCGGGCTGAACGTCGAGACTGCTCCGCCGGCTGTAGCAGCAGGAGCGGACACGCTCGTCGCCGGCACATCCGTTTTCGGGGCCGATGACCCTGGCGCGGCGTTACAGTCACTTCGGCAAGCCGCGCGGACGGAGGCTAAGCAAACGACATGAAAGTCGCCCTGATACCCTGTGGAACCACCGATTGGCATGGTGAAGGCCGCCTTCTGGGGCGGGTTGAACTGCCGCTGACCGGGGAGGGTCAACAGCAATGCGCCGCGTGGGCTGAGCAGTTGCACTCCGTCGGCCTGCAACGGATTCTGCATGCCCCCGACGAGTTGGCGACGCAAACCGCCGCCTTTTTGGCACGCCGGCTGTCCATCCCAACCAAGATGCTCGATGACCTGATCGAGGTTGACGTCGGTCTCTGGGCGGGACTGACCGAGTCGCAACTGAAAAGTCGCTACCCCTCGGCTCACCGCGAGTTGTGCGAATCGCCGCTCAACGTGCACCCGCCCAGCGGCGAAGAGCTCGGGGCGGCGGCCAAGCGCGTGAACGCCTGCATACGCAAGCAAGTCAAAAAGAATGGTGAGGAGACGCTCGGGGTGGTCGTGCGGCCGTTCATCTTCGCGATGGCTCAGTGCGCCCTGGAAGGCCGGGAGCCCTCCGAGGTCTGGGAGACCGCCCGCAACGCGACCGTGCCGCTCGTGATCGAGCTTACCGAAACAACTAAAGCCAAACACGAATGATAACAGTCCGCCGCACAAGTCGTGTAGCCCCAACCATTATGTGTGGCACCGGCTTCCAGCCGGTGGTTCGGCCGGTACGGAGCCCGGCCGCTACATTCTGAGCCTGACACGAGAGTCACCATGCCCGAAACAACCCGGCCGCAGCCACGTAACGTTGAGGTTCCCGAGGGATTATGGATTCGTTGCGTGCAGTGCGGGGCGATGGTCTACCGCCGTATTTTGGAAGAGCAACTGCACGTCTGTCCGGAATGTGATCATCACTACCGGATCGACGCGCGGACGCGTATTACGCAATTGAACGATCCGGGGACCTTCGAGGAGTTCCTGCCGAACCTGGAATCGACCGACCCGCTCGAATTCACCGACCGCATCAGCTATCGCGACCGGCTCGCCCAGACCAAAGAGCAAACCGGCGAGACCGAAGCCATTGTGGTCGGCAAGGGTTTCATCAAAGGGCGCCCGCTGATCATGGGCGTCATGAACCCGTTCTTCATCATGGGCTCGATGGGCGCAGTCGTCGGGGAGAAGGTTACCGCCGCCGCCGAGCGGGCCACCAACGAAAGCCTGCCTTTGTTGATGGTCACCTGTAGCGGCGGGGCCCGCATGATGGAAGGGATGGTCTCCCTGGCGCAAATGGCCAAGACCTCGGCGGCGATCGCGAAACTCGACGAGTCCGGCGGCCTCTACATCGTCGTGATGACCGACCCGACCACGGCCGGCGTGGCGGCCAGCTTCGCCTTTCTGGGGGACGTTACTATGGCCGAGCCGGGCGCGCTGATCGGCTTCGCGGGCCCGCGGGTGATCGCCAACACGATCAAGACCACTTTGCCGGAGGGCTTCCAGCGCTCGGAATTCATGCTCGAGCACGGCTTCGTCGATCGCATCGTCCACCGCCGCGACCTGCGCAGCGAAATCGCCCGCATCATCGACTATTGCAACAAGTAGGAGCGGCGAGTGTTTCAGGACTTGTGGCAGTGGGTGTTCGGGGAGTTGCAGCGCCCGCTGGTGATCTTCGGGTTCGCCGCGCAGTTCATTTTTTTCATGCGTTTCGTCGTGCAGTGGATCTCCTCGGAACGCCGTAAGCGCAGCCACATTCCGGTGGCCTTCTGGTACTTGAGCCTCTGCGGCGGCCTGATGACGTTCGTCTACGCGCTGTTGCGGAAAGACCTGGTCTTCATGACGGCCCAGGCCCTGAGCGTGATGATCTACGTCCGCAACCTGATGCTGATCCACCAACGGCGGTCAGACATACGGGGTCGCCGGCGGGCGAGATTGCTGGGGGACGTGGATAACGACAACCTTGAAGACCCGGCCTAGGCCCCGCCGGCGTAAAGCTCGATTGGTCCGCACAGTGGACCTAAGTGACTATGTAACACACTGCTCAAGAGCAGTGGCACACCCCGACAGCGCCACCCGCCGGCTCTTCGTTGTCGCACAATTGCGCACGGTCATTTAGAAGGATCCGGTCGCGAGGACCTGGAACGCCGCGAAGTCGTGCAGGTCAACGTCCCCGTCGCCGTCGAAATCGCAATCTTCGCATCCTAGCGAGCACGGCTGGTCCGGACCTTCCATGCAGCCGGCGAGGATCTCAAAGTCAGCCACGTCGACATCTCCGTCCCGGTCGAAGTCTCCGGGCATCTCAACCTGGCGCACGTGTCCGTTGAGGATCGTTCCGCCGTTGTCGATGAACTCCGTGTACCAGTAGAGGTGCAGCCCGTTCAGATCGAGCACCGCCCCGGCGTTGAGCACGAGCGTGTCAACGTACAACGCCTCGGCGTTGCCGCCCACCCCGCCGCGGTTGCCGTTGTCCGTGTTGTCTACTAGGCGGATCATGCCCACGTCCACGCCGCCGAGCGTCAGCGTGTCGAGCGCGAAGTTGTCAATGTAGCCGTCGGTGACGGCCAGCTTGTCTTCGCAGGCCACCTCTAGATCATCAGTATCCGCGGTGCCGCCTTCGAAGATCAGGTGTAGGTTACTCAGCCCCGCCAGTTCGACTTCGTTGGTGTTGGCGTTCTCGAAGTCCGAGCCGGTCATGTGGATCGTACTGCCGGGCACGGCCGCGAAGGTGCTGTCGGGTCCGAAGCCCAGCAGTTGTGATATGGTGATCTGTGCCGAGGCATCGTCGATGTTGAACGTGCCGCTCCCGCCGAATCCCACATCCAAAACGCCAGGACTCAGGCTGCCACCGGAGATCGTATACGTGCCGCTGGAGCTGGGGTCCATACCGACGCAGAGCTCGTTGGCGACCGTATTCGTTCCGCCGGTCTGGGTGAATGTGCCGGTACCCCCCCGGCCGACGTTTTCCGTGCCTGCCGACAACTCGCCGCCGCTCAGTTCATACGCCCCGCTGGAGCCCGGGAGGTTGCCGATACTGAGTCGACCGTAAACGGTGTTTGTGCCACCGGTCTGGACAAAACTGCCCGTGCCGGCATCCCCGACGAACTCGACCCATGCCGCCAACAACTGCCCCGCGCCGCTCAGTTCGTACGTTCCCTCGGTGCCGGAGTATAAGCCGAGCCAGAGATCGTTGACGCTATTCGTCCCGTCGCTCTGCGCGTATACGGAGTAGTGGTGCTCGCCGACGGTGAGCGATCCGACCGAAATCGACGCGTCCAGATCCAACGTGCCTCCATCCAGGATCAAGGAACTCGCGCCGGCGCCGCCCGTGACAGCGTCTGCAACATGAAGCGTACCACCGGCAAGAAGCCTGTACGTCCCGCTGGAGCCCGGGTTGCAGGCGAGGCAGAGCGTGCCGTTGATCGTATTCGTGCCGCCGGCCTGCTCGAATGTGGCGTTGTTGTCCCAGCCGACGTACTGTTCATATGCGAATAGTGTTCCACCGCTCATGTCGGCCGTTGCGCCGGCCCCGGGCGCGTCGAGCGTCAGGCTGTTTGACCCCAGGTACACGGCGCCCCCGCTGTCGATGTCCAACTCCCCATCGTAGGTCCAGTTCTGCTCAACGATCATGGAGCCATTGGAGACGTCGATGCTGTCCGCAGCGAGCGTTCCGCCGCTCCAGTTCAACTGGCCGATGCCGTAGTATCCGACGCGGATCGAGCCTGCCGAGAGAGCCCCGCCGCTCAGATCGTACATACCATCCGCCCCCGAGTAACGGCCAAGGTAGAGCACGGATGCGACCGTATTGGTGCCGCCGGTTTGGGTGAAGTTGCCGAAGCCGTAGCGCCCGACGTACTCATACTCGGCCGACAGGTCGCCGGTGCCGCTCAGCTCATAAGTACCAGTCACCCCGGAACTGTAGCCGAGGTGGAGGTTGTCGGGATGATTCGTCCCCCCGCTGTGGTAAAACGTGCCACTCCCCTCGTACTCACCGATACGCTCGTCAGGGGCCGATAGCGTGCCGCCGGTGAGATTGTACGTTCCGTGGCTGCCCGAGTACCAGCCGAGGTTGAGGTAGTCTGTAACTGTATTGGTACCGCCCGCTTGGTTGAAGGTTCCCATCGTCCCATAACCGCCGATCTGTTCGTGGCTGGCGGACACGTTCCCATTGTTCAGAGTATAGGTCCCGCTGCACCCGATACCGCCGATGCCGATGAAACCAGCGCTGTTCGTTCCACCGGTCTGCGTAAGGCTGCCGCTGGTTCCCTGATAGCCAATATGTTCGCCTTGGGCCACCAACTGGCCCGCACTCAGGGAATACGTACCAGTGGCGCCGGCGTTACGTCCGACGAAGAGGGTGTTTGAAACCGTATTCGTCCCGCCACTTTGCACGAAGCTGCCATCGCCGTCGTGTCCGATGTGCTCCATTCCCGCTGACAGGCTGCCGGAATTGCTCAGCTCATAGGTACCGCTGGCGCCAGCTTCGGTCCCGATGTAGAGGATCCCGGCCGGCTCGCTCGTGATAGCATTCGTCCCGCCGGTCTGTGTAAAGCGGCCGGTGCCGGAGTCTCCGATGTGTTCGTGCCAGGCGGACAGGCTGCCCGAATTGCTCAGCTCATAAATGCCGTTGCCGTCGGACTCATAACCGAGGCGAAGGATGGCAAGCGAATTCGTCCCTCCGGCGTGGTTAAACGTGCCGGTGCCATGGTAACCAATGTCTTCGTAAAAAGAAACCGACAGGCTGCCGGAAGTCATTTGGACAGTTCCGCTATCGCCGGCGTTGCGGCCAAGCCAGAGGAAATCACAGATTTCACCGTGGGCCGTTATCTGTGCCGTCCCACCGTTGTTGATGTAGGCGTAATCACCAGCGATGGGCTCGCCGTTGTCCCAGTTGGCCGCGGTGCTCCAATTGCCGATACCGGCTTGCCAATAGGTAGAGATACGGTCGGCCCGCACCGTGGCCGGCAGGGCCAGGCAAGCCAGCAGCACAGCAGTGATCGATATCCCTGCGAATCTCATCGAAATGTCCTCCTCCACCCGTCGGGACCCCTGAAATGCCATCTTCCCACCGATACACGGTCGCGCGGCCCCGCACCTCCAAGTACCGATGATACCCAAATGATTCAACGATGCAAAGCAAAATCTCCTCGCCCTCCGCCGCTGGTAGTATAACCCTTATTGGGGGTATTAGATTTCTCGGCTCACGATACGTTCTTGTCCCGGGTACGTTTCCAGGGCCTCGACGGCTGCGTTTATCGCTTTGGGGACTACCGGTGTCCCAGAAGCTCCCAACTGGCCAGCTTCGTCACCTCCTGAATCGCCTGAACTAGCAGTCTGTCGGACTTAGGAT
>JAGMDK010000581.1 GCA_023128695.1 Phycisphaerae bacterium | reverse complement strand
TTGGCCTCCACGGCGATCTTGGCCAACAAGGGTTGGTCGGTGACCTTCGCCACGGCGGCTCGGCGCACCAGCACATTCGTGTCCTCCATGGCGATCTTCGCCAGCACGGCCTGGTCGGTGAGCTTCTCCACGGCGGATTCGCGCACACGCAAACCCTTGGCCTCCACCGCGATCTTCGCCAGCAAGGCCTGGTCGGTGAGCTTCGCCATAGCGGCTCGGCGCACACGCGAATCCTTGGCCTCTACTGCGATCTTGGCCAGCAAGGCCTGGTCGGTGAGCTTCTCCATGGCGGCTCGGCGCACCTCGCTATGCTTGGCCTCCACGGCGATCTTGGCCAGCAAGGCCTGGTCGGTGAGCTTCTCCACGGCGGCTCGGCGCACACGCCAATTCTCGTCCTCCAGGGCGATCCTGGCGAGTTTTCTTGGGTCCGTTATACGTCTTACTTCTTGCACGCTCTGGGGATAAGCGCGGGCGACGAGAACACACAGGACCACGCACAAGATTATTGGGATAGGATGGACTCTGTTCACGGGTTTATTCCTCCTTCAATCCGCAACGGGGATGGGATGGAATGCCATTAACCGAGGATTTCCCAGATAGCCTCGCCCGAACCGTTGGACGTGAAACGGGGCGTGAAACGGGGACGCAGCTAGTTTTTTGTCTCGCGTCATTACCCAAGATTTCCCATATGACCCTACCCGGCTACGCCGCCAGGCCGTATTCGACTATTGTACAGTGCCCCCCCGTTGCGCCTGCCACGATGTTGGAGTTTCTTGGCCACACGTCGGCGCCGCTGATCGCGCGTGCGGACCATTCCGTCGCCCCTCCGGGGCTGCCGGTTGTATGACCCCACGATCTACGGCCGGTCCGGAGCCTGGCCGCTACATCGTTTCCCTACACACAATCGCACTACGCCCTACTCCGGCCGACGCTGGGCCGGGGACTTGGTCTCGACGGCAGGCGTTTATTTCTCCTCCCCCTTCAGCGGCTCCCAGAAGCCGGGGTTCTCCTCCTCTATCTTGCAATAGCCCGTGGCCTGGTACTGCGCGAACGAGTTGTAGGTCCATGCCAGGTATTCGGACCCGCCGCCGCCACGGGTAGTGATCAGGAAGCGGTTGGCCAACTCGCCGATGCCACGGGCCTGGTCGGCGGGCGATTTCGCGTCACCCCGGCTCGCGTCCACGGGAATCCAGCCGTAGTTTGGCAGATAGATCTCGGCCCAACGGTGGAAAGCGTCGTCGATGCTGGCGTCGTCGCCACGGACGACCACGCTGCCCTGATACCGCGCCGGCAGTCCCGCCGCCCGGCACAACGCGATGAACGCAAACGTGTATTCCGAGCACGAGCCCGTCCCGCGCTTGATCTTCGTGCCGTCACCGGTCAGGACCGTGGCATCCTTTATGACCACGGCGCGCGTCTGCGCGCTGAGCGGCAGCGGCGTCAGCAGCCAGCAACCGAGCGCAATGAGGAAGCTCAAGCCGATGTTCCCCCCGGCCGGCTGGTGCGAGAGAGGAATCTCGCACCAGCGATACTAGCCCCCGCCGATCCCCCGTTTCGCCCGCGAAACCTCTCGGCTCAGCGATGCTTTCACGCGGTCCAGGGCCGTATTGATCGTGGCGTGAAAATCGTCACCCTGCTCCTTGATTCTGATCTCGCCGGTCCGCAGCTTCAGTTCGATGCTGCACAGCTTATCGACGCCGCCTTTTTCAGGCCCGGTTACATCTTCGAGCCGCATGGTCGCGTTAAGAATGTGCTCTTGAAACCGCTCCACCCCGCCCGCGAGCCTTTCCTCGGCGAAGCCGCGCAGCTCGGCCGTCTCTTCGACGCCCCGAATGATGATTCTCATGTCCATATTTGAGTCCTTCAGTTCGTGTCATGTCCCTCGTTTATTGTAGCGGGGCCGGCCCGGAATCACAGTGGCGGGGACGGTTCCGAAAATGAGCGCGACTTGTAATGGCCCCGGAGCAATAAACGCCGCTAACCTGAGAATACCAGCGTGATCACCGTGTCTTACATGGCGTAGACCCGCGGTCTGCTCGCCCGGATTGTGTGTCGTCCGGATGGAGGATGCTGATGATGTCGGAACAGGCCTCACGGCGGCGATGGTTTGTAGCCGGCTGCGTTCTGACCGTCCTGATGGGGCTCGGCGCGACACTCGCCGTGTTCAGCTTGAAACGCCCGTAAGCCCTGGCGCAAATCATCCCTTAACAGTCCCCTTTTTTAGCAGACTGCTAGCGGCTAGTGCCGCACTCCACAAGTGTAGTAGCCGCCCCCCGTGCTGGCCGTTCCACCGGCCGGAAGGCGGTGCCACACAATGTAGCGGCCGTGGTATGTCAAATGTGTTCCAACGCGCACGGTCATATTGGTACTCGGCTTGAAACGAGATTCCCCTGAAAAAAGTGTAACAGCGTCATCTCAGGAAGCCATTTCAAGTGAGGAAAAGCAAGAAAGAGGCCCATTGAATAAAGGAGAGGTTGAAATGGCAGTGAAGAGGCGGCTCGCCCGCGGCCCGCCGACCGAAGGGCGCGTCCAGAACTTAAGTGTTATGTGTAAGGATTGGGTTCTTTAACTATTAGGAGAATACCGTGCACACCATGAGAAGAACTCTGATCGTTGGTACCTCGACCGCCTTACTCGTTTTTCTGGCGTTCGACGGGGGCGCGATTCACGCCCAGACTCAACCGGTCGCCTTGATGGAGCCTGGGAGTGCCGACCTCTTCACCAAGGAGAAGCTCGGGTCGGCGGATCTGGCACATCCCGTGCTCGTCGACCTGGATGGCGACGCCGACGTCGATCGTGATGACATGCGCCTCATGCTCAGCGCGATGCCCCTCGAGACAGCCAACAGCGAAGAGGTGGTCAAAGCGGTGAGTGCAGCCGGCTACTTGGGTCTCTCCGATGAGGATGTCCAGGGTTGGGATCCGCCTCGGACTCACTTTGAGTATGTCTCGCAGAATTGGGATTCCAATTTCCATGAGCGGAGCACGAGCTTTGAGATCTGGCCGCCAAACCATTTGAACTACTACAGCGACACCTGGTATGACATCTTTGAAGACCACAATGCTCAGCTCAGCAGCACCTGGCCGCCAAACCACCACAGGTATTCGAGTATGGATTGGGGTCCCTCACACCGCAAACGGACAAGCCTCGCCTGGCCCCCGAACCATTCCACAAATGATAGTGAGGACGGCGACTACTGGAATGGCTACCACAGGACGGTGATCAGTGCCTCGTGGTATTGGGGAGTGCACGACGGAACCACATCCCTGAACGTTCACCAAGAGGACGTCTCCGCGGCCAGCCAGGAATGGCCCCCGAACCATCTCGGACCGGCAAGCCGTACCTGGTTCGAGGGCGGGCACGACGGTTCGGTGAGTATTGAAAATGGATGGCCCCCGAATCACCGCTATTCGGTTTCCGGGCAATGGGATGAGTTGCCTTACGAACCGCCGTGGTACTGGCCTCCCAACCACAACGCCGTGGTCTCGGAGACCTGGTTTGGGTCAGAGCCGGGGGACGAAGGTGAACTGGATCCAGGCTGGCCAGAGTTGGACGGATCGGGACCGGAACAGGTTGGGCCCGGGGAAGGGGGGGAGTGGGAGCCGGAAACGATCCGCTAATACAGTGTTCGGCGGCCGGACAATATGTAATTGAGTCGAGTATAGAAGTCCTTTTCGGAAGAAATACAACGTTAGCGACAGGCCGGACCCGGGTTGAGGAGGGCCTCTTGGAATACCTATCGTTCACCCAGCCCGGGTTCCGCGACCTCGATGCAGAAGGGAGCATGACAAACATGGCGCGCTCCGGCAGGATAAGACGGCGGGCGGCGTGGCTGTTGGGCGGCTTGTTGGCCGTGTCGGCCGGCGGGGCGGTGTTGCCCTGGGCGTTCGCCAGGTCGGATCGCATTGTGTTGAACCAGCACCATGTTGAGGATTGCTGGAACCGGTCTGATGCATTCTCCAGCTCGCAGCGGCTGCGGGCGTGCTGGTCGGCGTACCGGGCCGGATTGGCGAACATGCTGGGGAGAGGCAAGTCTACCGACGACGTTGATTTCGATGAGCCCTCGTCGGTCTTGTCCTACGTGCTGGCAAATATTCCGCCCTACGCGATCGTCTATCCGACGGAGACGTACTACTATTACCAATTCCAATTAGGCGATCGACTGGTGAGCGGCAATGTTCGCCTGTTGGATGCCGACCGGGGCAAGTTACACATTGGTTATTTCGACACACGCCAGCGTCGTGAGATCCGGGCCGCTACATTCACTGTTGAGGACGGTGTGGAAATCCAACAATTGTCGGATCACAAATTCCGGGTTCGCCACGAGGGGCGGGACGTTACCTTTGTCCTGGCGCGGCAGGCGCTGCGGCCGGCGGATTCATTGAAGCTGCTCGAATATGAAGAAGCGGTCACCGGTATCCTTGATGAATCCGGTTATGCGCTCACCCTGGTCTATAACGATATAGCGAGAGCATTTTACTATGTACTCAATGAGGATCTTCCGGTCACGGATACCCTCGTTCCCGTCACGGGCACCGACGGGCGCTATCTGGTGGGTGAGAACTCGCGGTTCGTTTTTTACCAGGACTCGGACTACCAGCGCAAATTGCTCGTCGGCGTGAGCTCGGAAAACGTCTACGCGAATAACTACTACGACGGTCCGTTCGACCAGGTGCCCCCGCGACTCGCCCTGAAGGATAAGCTGGAGGCGGCCTACCCCTATGTTCGGATGCGCGGCGGTATCGACGAGCACGGCAACTTCGTCGCGCTCGAGCATCAGCGCGTCGCGATCAGTCCCTACCAGAAATACACCGAGCTCGAGCGTCTCGTTGAGGAGCTTGAGCAGGAGGCCGCCCAGGCGCTGGTGAAAGCGGACTTATGGCTGCGTTTGACCTACGAATTCAAGCGCACTTTTCACCGCCGCTTTCAAGCCCTTGCGCGGAGCGGAGCGGGGTCTGGAGCCGCGGCCCACGCCGGAAGTTGTCTTCCCATTCGCCAGGGCTGGCCCGCTAATCATTGGGCAGATAACAGCTACCAGTGGCACGAAGACCATCGTCAGCAAAACAGCTCGATGTGGCCGGCGAACCATGATCCTACCCAGAGCTCAACCGGGGACGGCGGGAAGACCACCGCTTTATTACTAGCAATCAACGGGTCTGTTACAATGTGAGCAATGGGGGGTCGGCAAAGAAAATAATCCAATTCCATCTTGCACTCGTGCTGAGCAGGTCGTATTAAGCGCGAGTTCAACGGGCCACCCACCCCCAGATGATGTGTGACGAAACATTACGAGTCGATTTCACGGACGGCTTCCGCCAGGGCGGCGGGGATTTGCTCGACATCTTCAGCGGTCAGTGTCCGCGGATCAAAAACAAGCGCATCGTCGTGAATGCGACAGATAATCGGCAGACCACGTTGGCGAAGCGCGCTCGCCATAGTGTCCGCGGGCTTATTCTGAAGACGCACGACCACCACCCAAGTCGGGAAGGGCTGCGTCGCCAATGAGCCCCCGCCCGCTTCGGAGAAGTCCATCTTGCCTGTGATTTCGGCTTCAGCGACAGCTTCGGCAATACTTTGCGCCAGCCGCTTGGCGACTTGCTCCAGGTCCGCTTGCGATTGCGACAGCATCCGGTACGCGGGGATGCGGCGGACCACTATGGCGGGGTCACGATACA
>JAGMDK010000580.1 GCA_023128695.1 Phycisphaerae bacterium | reverse complement strand
GCGTCAACCGGATACCCCCTTTTTCCACAATATACAAAATTGCAATCTTTTATCATTTCTCTCTCTGCGGTCTCAGCGTGCTCTGTGGTAAATTATCCGGGTTTTTGGCACGGGGTGCGCGAGATTCCACAGTCAGCGTTGAAAAGCCCGCACCTCGGCTGGCTTCAGCCGTATATATCACAGCGAATTAAATATCGAATATGTGCCGGAAAACAGGGATTTCTGGAACAGTCCAGTCCTATAAATAAAAGTCGTGTTGCTCGGAATGGAACTTGCCATGATTATGCCCGGGTGGACACGACGTAGCCTGGCGACTCAAGGTGCTCTTTGACACACGGAATGATGGATGAAGCGGATGGGTGGCACGGCCGTGTCGGCCGTGAATACCCGCGACTTGTACACGGCTGACACAGCCGTGCCACCCATCAAGCGATGCGTGACAGAGCACTAGTGCGGACCATCCTACGTATTGCTATTGATTCATTATTGATCGCCGGGCGGATGGCCTCGATTGTCGGCGGCGGGACGCAGGTGAAGTATGACTGAAATTACGATTCATGGACGCGGTGGGCAGGGGGGAGTCACGCTGGCCAAGCTCATCTCTTCCGCCTACTTCTTGCGTGATAAGCACGTGCAGGCTTTCGGCGTCTACGCGGCGGAACGCTCGGGTGCTCCGATCCAGGCCTATGTGCGTATTGACGACGAAGAGATCACTAACCACAATCAGATTCACAAGCCGGATCATGTCATCGTGATCGACCGGGCGCTCATCGGCCCGAAGGTCGTGAGCGGCTTAAAATCCGACGGCTGGCTGATTCTCAACACCCCGGAGTTGCCGCAGGCATATGCCGAGCAGTTCCCCGGTCGACGGGTGGCAACCGTTGATGCGACCAACATCGCGGTCGACAACGGCTTGGGGACCCGGGCGGTCCCGATCGTCAATACGACCGTGCTGGGGGCGACGCTCAACGTTCTTGGGTTGAACGTCAAAGACCTGGAAGGGGCTCTGGAACTGGTCGGGTTCGTGGGCCCCAACATCACTTCCGGTCGACAGGCGTTCGAGCGGGTCCTCGCCAAAACGCTGCCCGGGAAAATCGAGGCGGCGCAGGCACCGGCCGCGCCGGGGAAAACCGCCAGCATCCTCGACGAAGACGTCGGCGGATTGCCCAGTATTCACACCGGTGATTGGGCCAGCCGCCAGCCTCACCGTCGTAATCTGACGCCGCCGTGCAATGATGGCTGCCCGGCCTCGAACAACGTGCAGGGCTTCGTGCAGGCGGTTAGCAAAAAGGAATATGACGAGGCCTTGAGGATCATCCTCGAAACGTCACCGCTGCCGGGGATTTGCGGGCGCGTGTGCCCGGCGCCGTGCATGGAAGCGTGCAATCGGCGAGAACATGACGAGGCGATCAATATTCGCGAGATCGAGCGGTACGTCGCCGATCGCGCCCGCTGGCCGGAGGCTACCAAGCCGCACCGGGTCGAGCGTGTGGCCGTAATAGGTTCCGGGCCGGCGGGGCTAAGCGTGGCCTATCACCTGGCGCGACTCGGCTATCCCGTAACTCTCTTTGAATCAGACAAAGAACTCGGCGGGGTGATGCGCACCGGCATCCCGAGCTATCGCCTGCCGCGCGACGTGCTCGACCGCGAAATCAGCTTCGTGGTCCGCCACGGCGTCGAAGTGAAGACAGAACACCCAATTAACCGCCAAATCCTGCTAGATATGTCGCACGAATACGCGGCGGTCTTCGTCGCCACCGGATTGCAGGAGTTGCGGGCGCTGAACCTCGGCAAGGTATCATCAGACATCGTCACGCAGGGGATCGACTTCCTCGAGCGCGTCCGGCAGGGCGAGGAATACCTCACGGGGCAGCGCGTGATCGTCGTCGGGGGCGGCAACACGGCCATGGACGCGGCTCGCTCGGCTTTACGAATCGGTGCCCGCGGCGTGCAGATCATCTATCGCCGAACCCGCAACGAAATGCCCGCCATCGCGGAAGAGATCGACGAAGCGCTCGAAGAAGGCATCGAATTGAGCGAATTGGTGGCCCCGCTTCGGCTGCACAAGGACGCCCTCGGACCGGTGCTGACGTGTCAGCGCATGAAGCTCGGCGAGCCGGACGAATCCGGTCGCCGCCGGCCGATACCGATCGAAAGCGAGGACGCCCAATTCGAGATACGCTGCGATCGTGTAATCGCGGCCCTGGGCCAGACGCCGGACATATCGATCTATCCGGAAGGCTCCGATGTACGCGACGGCGAGCAGTTGGCGGGCTTGACCGGGGCACCGATTTTCGCCGGCGGTGACTTCGCCACCAACGCCGGCACCGTGACGGCGGCGATTGGGAGCGGGCGGCGGGCCGCGTTGCACATCCACCGCACGTTGACCGGCGAGGACCTGTTCCCGCCGGAGCCGCCGGAGGTCGCCGGTCCCGACCGGGTTACGATGCACATTTTCGACCACCGGCCGCGGGAGCGGGGCGTGATGATCCCGCCGGCCCTGCGGCACAGCAGTTTCACCGAGGTGCGGCTGGGCTTGGTGGACGAGCCGGGGCACGAGGCGGCGGCTATCGAAGCCGAACGGTGTCTCAGTTGCGGCGTGTGCAACGATTGTGACCGTTGCCTGACGTATTGTCCGGAGGGCATTATGCGTCACAAGGGCAACGGTGATTACGAGTTTGATTACGACTACTGCAAGGGCTGCGGGATTTGTGCGACCCAGTGCCCGCGCGGCGTGATCTATATGTCGGAGTTGTAAATCCTCTGGTGTGGTATGTGTAGCGGCCGGGCCCCGTACCGGCCGAACCAATGTAGCGGCCGGGCCCCGTACCGGCCGAACCAATGTAGCGGCCGGGCCCCGTACCGGCCGAAGAGTGGCCGAGGCGGCTCAGGAGCCTACGGCCGGTACGGGGCCCGGCC
>JAGMDK010000058.1 GCA_023128695.1 Phycisphaerae bacterium | reverse complement strand
CGGAGCCCGGCCGCTACATTTTCCGGCGCGGGTGCCCCATCCTTTCCGCTCCACGCGCGGGTTGGTTCGATGGCTTAAAACTCGCTAGAATAACGTCTATCGGCAACGCGCTCCGTGGAGTACGGGACGTTACCATTGTCTTTGTAACCCAGAGAGTACGTCAGGCCAGACTTAGCCTGCCAATAAGGAGCGGACACATGAAGCCGAAAAGAGGGTCATTAAAGCGAAGCACGGGTTCCCTGCTGGTTGGATTCGCACTCGTTGCTGTCTTGGGCACTTTTCCGCCGGAGACAGCCGGCCAGATCGTTCAATTGCACACGGATGATTTCACCTTGTGGCTCGACGACGATAGCCGGATGACGGGGTGCACGTACTTCCCTCCGCCGCCCTTGCTACCGATGGCGGTGCCCCCGTATACCTATCCGACGAACATCGCGAACACCGAACCTGGTGCCACCTGGGATTTCACGGACAGCCTGACCGCGGTGGAGGTGACACCGGGGGTTCAGGACCTGACGTACGTGTACAGCACAGTCAAGAGCAGCACCATGCGGGTCACGGAGCACCCGCACTTCCTGGAGTTCAACCTGACCGAGGTTCAGGGCGATTGCGGCCGCATTCGCACCTTTGGCCCCAACTTCCTCGGCTTACGCGAGTTCAATGAGAGCACCTACGGCCGGCGTCAATGCCTGGCCCTGCACAGCGGGCTCTATGCCTGCCTTATCGCGGGTAACGTCGAGACGCGCGTCTTGCAGTATCGCAGCCTCGCGAACGAATTCGAGATGATCTACACGCAGTCGTACGAATACCTCCCGAAACCCGACGATCCGCATGTCAGAGCCCATCAGTTCGCCTTCTTCATCTGCAACTCAGCGGATCTCCAGGACCGGATCGCCGAAGTCGAAGCTCATTTCAACATCCCCGGCGGCATGCCCGCGAAAGACCATCCGGCGAATAATTACGATTACCTGTTCCTGCTCAATCGCAACGACGCCAGCGCGGAAGAGGTGGCCGAATTGTGCCACAGTATGCGTCTGGGCGCGGTTCTCTTGGTTTCGGGGATCTGGTGCGATTGGGACGACCCGTACATCCGGTGGGAATTGCAGCCGGGCATCAAGGAGTTCGTCGCCACGCTCCAGAGTCAGGGTCTGGTGGTTGGCGTGCACACATATGTCCATAAGGTCGCCGCCAATGGGTATTACGCCCTGACCTATCCCGAGTCCTTTTCCGACTTCGCGGTCAACGGGCGGAAGAACTTTCTGTACACCGATTCGCGGCCGGAACAGGTGGCGTCCGACTTCGCCGACGCGGTCGTCCAGGTCGGGGCCGAGTGGCTCTACTTCGACGGGGCCGAGAACCTGACCGTTGCGGACGGCGAGTTCACCTCGACCTACGATTGGTACGTCAAATCAAGAATGACGCGGGCGATCATGTCCGAGTTGGAGGCCCGCGGCGTCGTCCCGGTCATACACCAGCAGTCATCCTACGGCGACAACTGCTATCACCACGTGACCCGCGGCGGCCAGACCGACTACTGGGAGGACCCGGCCGGGTGCTGGGACGACACCTCGATCTACCACAATCCTATTCAAAGCATGGATATCCGGGCGCCCGTGGCCCCGTTTCGGCGGATCGTGGGGCTCGGCTCGGACCTGGGCTGGTTCGGGCGGATTCACGTGAGCCTCACCTGCGATCCGTTCACGTACGAAGACCGCTACGCAACCATGGAGGAGTGGACGCACCTGTGCGACAAGTCACTCGAATATGACATCCCGATCGGCATCCGGACCGGCTATCAGTATTGGCTCGACGACCCGGACCGGGACACGATCGAGCAGATGGTCTACGCGACGGTGGTCACAAGACGCTCGCTCGGCGAGGGCGACTTCGACATGGACAGCGATGTCGACCTGCGCGACTTCGCGGCCTTCCAGCGTTGCTTCGGCCAGCCGACCGGCGGCGGCTGCGCGCCCGGCGACCTGAACGGCGACGCCGGCCAGATCGACTGGCAGGATTTCATCCTCTTCGCGGCCCTGATGAAAGGGCCCTAAATAACCGTGCACGATCGTGCAACAACGAAGAGCCGCGGGCTAAAGAACGTGGGAACGTGGGAGCGTGACAAGGTAATAAGGCCGCAATAAGTCGCGATCGGCCGCGCGGGCTGAAGCCCGCGGCTCTTCTTCAAGGTGGGATAGTCGGGCAACTTATGAAACGCGGTACGAGTGCTCCGTTGCGTCTCGAGGGATGGATAATCGTTGCTTGGGTGGCTCACTACGGCGAATCCATCGGTAAAATTGGCTCGATTTGCTTAAGTACTGCCGGGATGTCCCGTTCCAGCGTTTTCCAAACTTGGTCAAGGTCGACTTCGTCGTAAGCATGTATTAGCTTGTCGCGCATCCCGGCGATCAGGGCCCACGGTGTATCCGCATGAGCCGAGCGAAAATCGGATGAGAGACGTTTTACCGCCTCACCGATAACCATCAGTTGATGAAGAACGGCGGACCGGGTCTTGGCATCTTGCAGGAATCCCGCCTTGTCCATACCAAGCGTAAATTCCAGCGCCTGCCTGGCAGCTCTGGCAATATCCAATAGTGTCGCGTCATCCCGCCGCATAGACGGTCCTGGCCGAATTGAGAATCTCACGCTTGCGGATCGGATTGGCGCTGCGATCGATTGCCCGACGGCTCACCAAGTCCACCGGGCGCCCGAGTATCTCTGACAACTCCGCCTGGAGCTGTAGATGGTCGAGCAGGCTCCAATCCGCCTCTGGTGCAAATGTCACGAGCAGATCAACATCACTGTCGGGGCCAAAGTCATCCCGCAGCGCAGAGCCAAATACCGACATCTCGTGAATACGCCAGCGGCGACACAAAGCATTGATCCGCGGCATTGACCTGAACAATTGCCTATTCATACTAAACTCGATTATACCTCATCGTCGTGCGTTGCACTTAGTCTCAGACTGCCGAGGGACTGCAATTTGGACGCGTCAAGTTGATGCGCACTATTATAAGAACCTCCCCATCAGCCCGTGCCCCGGATCAACCATGAATCCGCCCGCGATGGCGTCCTGCTCGGTATACGGCCGCTTTTCAACTGCCTCAACGCCGGACCCGGCGAAGCAGAACGGCGGCGGGGCCGCATCGTGGGCGGTGGTCGTCACCGGCGTGGGATGATCCGCCGCGATGAGCATTTTCCACTCGCCGTGGCGTCGCAGAGCCTCCAGCAACGGACCAACAACCAGCTCATCAATCCGCTCCAATGCTTTAATCTTCTCGGCCGCGTCGCCGAGGTGTCCGGCTTCGTCGGGGGCTTCGACGTGGACCACGACCAGATCGTACTCGTCGAGCGCCCGGACCGCCGCCGTGCCCTTGCCGGCGTAGTTCGTGTCGATGTACCCCGTGGCCCCCTCGACCTCGATCAGCTTCATCCCCAGCGAGACCGCCAGGCCGCGGATGATGTCCACGCCGGTGATCACTACGCCCTGGACGCCGAAACGCTCGGCGAACGGCTCCAGCTTCGTCGGCCGCCCCTGGCCCCAGAGCCAGATGTCGGTCACCGGGGCCTTGCCCTGCTCGGCGCGGACGCGATTGACTTCATGATCTTTAAGCATCTTCGCCGCCCGGGTCATCATCTCACGCACCCGTTCCTGTCCCGCACCGCGCGGCAGGTTGTCGACGATCGGCTGATCCGGAATATCATGCGGCGGGGCGCACTTCAGTTGCATGTCACCCGCCGCCGAGGCGATCATGAGGTTGCGGTAGGAGATGCCGCTGTGGAACACGCCCGGATCGTCCGCGAACAGCCGATTCAAATCACCGATGAGTTGGTCCGCCTCGGATTGCAGGATATGCCCGGCGGTGAAGTCCTTCATGCGTCCGTCGAGGATGGTGACGAAGTTGCAGCGGAAGATGATCTCATCCGGCCCGGCGGTCAGCCCTCTGGCCGCGGCCTCGATCGGAGCCCGGCCTGAGTAGTACACGGCCGGGTCGTACCCCAAAAGCGACAGCGTCCCCACATCCGTCCCCGGCGTAAATCCAGCCGGGATCGTGACAGCCCGGCCCAGCCGACCGTGCCGGGCAACCCTATCCATGTTGGGAATCTCGGCCGCCTCCAACGGCGTGCGTCCAGCGAGTTGCGGCAGCGGTTCGTCCGCCGCCCCGTCGGGTAGAATGATGGCGTATTTCATCGGGTGTCCGTCCTCTCTTTGTGACGATTGACGATTGACGATTGCAGATTGACGATTGACGATTAAGCGTTGGGACGAGACAGAAAACACTCCCCATGCTCAATCGTCAATCGTCAATCGTCAATCTGCAATCGTCAATCCGCAATCGTCAATCGACTCCCGCGCTTGACCGTCTCACGCTCGCCGTTATCGTGGCCGGGGACGCGCGCACGAGGCCTGACGATGACACCGGCATCAGAACCGCGACAACCCGACGGCACCGGCTTGATCGAGCTGGACAAATGGCTGGAACCCTATGCCGACAAGCTGCGAGACCGCTACGCGCAGTATCAACAGGCGTTGCGGCGCATCGTCGAAGCTGCCGGCTCACTCGAACAATTCAGCCAGGCCTATTCCCGCCTCGGCTTCAATCGCGGCGAGCACGAGGGCGAGCCGGGCGTGTGGTACCGCGAGTGGGCGCCCAACGCCATCGCCCTGTCACTGATAGGCGATTTCAACAACTGGGATCGCATGGCCGACCCGCTGCACCCCAATGCGGACGGCGTGTGGAGCCTGTTTCTGCCGGACGCTGAATACGCCGAGCGGCTCACGCACGGCAGCCGCGTCAAGGTTCACGTCCATAGCAAGATCGGCCCGCGCGATCGCATCCCGGCGTTTATCCGCCGAGCAGTTTACGATCCCGATTCGCACGACTTTTGCGGCCAATACTGGAATCCGCCGGAGCCGTACGTCTGGCGTCATCAAGCCCCACAAAATGTAGCGGCCGGGCCCCGTACCGGCCGGACCACCGGCAAGATGCCGGTGCCACAACAAGATGTAGCGGCCGGGCTCCGTACCGGCCGGACCACCGGCAAGATGCCGGTGCCACAACAAGATGTAGCGGCCGGGCCCCGTACCGGCCGAACCACCGGCAAGATGCCGGTGCCACAACAAGATGTAGCGGCCGGGCCCCGTACCGGACGTCCCACCGGCTGGAAGCCGGTGCCACAAACTGACAATCTGCGGGTCTACGAGGCCCACGTCGGCATGGCGGTCGAAGAGGAGCGCATCGGTACATACGCCGAATTCACCGAAGATGTCCTGCCGCGGATCGCGGCGGCGGGCTACAACGCCGTCCAACTCATGGCGATCCAGGAGCATCCCTACTATGGCTCGTTCGGGTATCAGGTCAGCAGCTTTTTCGCCGCCTCGTCGCGCTTCGGCACGCCGGAGGAGTTGATGGCCCTGATCGACGCCGCCCACGGCCACGGGCTGCTGGTGTTCCTCGATCTGGTCCACAGCCACGCCGTCAAGAACATGAACGAGGGGCTGAACCACTTCGACGGGACCGAATACCAGTACTTCCACGCCGGCGGTCGCGGGCAGCACCCGGCGTGGGATTCGCTATGCTTCGACTACGCCAAGCTGGACGTCCTGCGGTTCCTGCTCGGCAACGTGCGCTTCTGGCTCGAAGAGTACCGCTTCGACGGCTTCCGCTTCGACGGCGTCACCAGCATGATGTACCTCGATCACGGCCTGAGTCGGCATTTCACCGGGTACGACGACTATTTCCCGCCGCATGTCGATGAGGACGCGATCACCTATCTGCAACTGGCCAACGAGTTGGTGCACGAGCTGCGGCCGGAGGCGGTCACGGTCGCGGAGGACGTCTCCGGCATGGTCGGCATCGCCCGGCCGGTCGCGGAGGGCGGCCTCGGCTTCGATTATCGACTGGCGATGGGCATCCCCGATTACTGGATCAAGCTGCTCAAGGAGAAGAAGGACGAAGAGTGGTCGATGGGTGATATATATCACACGCTGACCAACCGCCGCGTCGGGGAGAAGCACATCGCTTACGCCGAGAGCCACGACCAAGCCCTGGTCGGCGACAAGACCATCGCCATGCGGCTGATCGACGCCGACATCTACTGGCACATGACCAAGGGCACGCCGAACCTGATCGTCGACCGCGGGATGGCGTTGCACAAGATGATCCGGCTGATCACGTTCTCACTCGGCGGGGAGGGGTACCTCAATTTCATGGGCAACGAGTTCGGCCACCCGGAGTGGATCGATTTCCCGCGCGAGGGGAATAACTTCTCGTACCATTATGCCCGCCGGCAGTGGTCGCTAGCGGACGATCCGTTGCTACGATATCACGCCCTGGCGGCTTTCGACCGCGCGATGGTACGGCTCGACCTGGAGTACGACCTGCTCGCGCAAACGGAATCCGAGCCACTGCACATTCACGAAGACGAGAAGCTGCTGATCTACCGCCGCGGACCGTTGGTCTTCGCGTTCAATCTCCACCCCCACCAGTCGTATCCCCACTACCGCATAGGCGTACCGTCCCCGAATGATTACAAGTTGATGCTTAATACAGATGATATCTGGTTCGGTGGACATGGGGAGGTGCTCGCGGGCCAGTGTTATCCGTGGCAGAACGAACCTTGGCACGACCGCCCGCAGAGCATCCAGATCTACCTCCCAGCGCGGACGGCGTTGGTCCTGGCGCCGGCGTAGAGCAAGTGACCAAGCATCTGCCCGCGACGCTGGCCGGTGAGCGAGTATTTGCTCTGGCGAGCGATCAACCGTGCGCCACACCTATGGCCGCCGCCAGTGCCTCAATTGTAGGTTGCGTCCCGGACACACGGGTAGGGCGGGCATCTCGCCCGCACGGGTAGGGTGGGCATCCTGCCCGCCAGCAAGTGACGGAGGGTTCAGCCCGTAGCGTCCGCCCCCCGTGGCGGACGTAGGGTTCGGGGTTCAGGGTTCAGTGTGTGCCACTGCTTTCAAGCAGTGCCCTTCGGGGACCTTTCGATGTAGCACTGCTCAAGAGCAGTGGCACACCGTCAGTGCCACCCGCCCAATTTCGGGCCTACTATTGCGGCGCGTTGACGCGGAGCCGCAACAGCGCCATTCTGTGGCCATGGCGCGCAAGAAAGCTGAATCGAAAAAGGCGGAAACATCATCCGCGCCCACGGCGGTCGTCGACCTCGTCGCCCGGTTCCGTGAACATGCGGACGCCTACCACGCCGGCCGCTACAACGAAACCCAGATCCGCCGCGAGTTCATCGATCCCTTCTTCAAAGCGCTCGGCTGGGACGTCTGGAATGAACAAGGCCACGCCGAGGCCTACAAAGACGTCATCCACGAGGACGCCATCAACGTCGGCGGGGCGACCAAGGCGCCCGACTACTGCTTCCGCATCGGCGGCGTTCGCAAGTTCTTCGTCGAAGCCAAGAAGCCCAGCGTGGATATAAAGGCCGACGCCGGCCCCGCCTTCCAGCTCCGCCGCTACGCCTGGTCCGCCAAGCTCCCGCTCTCGATCTTGACGGACTTCGAAGAGATCGCCGTCTACGACTGCCGCGTCAAGCCCGTTCGCTCCGACAAGGCCAGCACGGCCCGTGTCCTCTACTTCCGTTACGAAGGATACCCCCAGCGCTGGGACGAGTTGGCGTCCATCTTCTCACGCGAAGCGATCCTCAAGGGCTCGTTCGACAAATACGCCAAATCAACCAGGCGCAAGCGCGGCACCGCCGAGGTCGATGACGCCTTCCTGGCCGAGATCGAGCAGTGGCGCGATATGCTCGCCCGCAACCTCGCCCTGCGAAATCCCGACCTGACTCAACGCGACCTCAACTTCGCCGTCCAACGCACCATCGACCGCATCGTCTTCCTGCGCATCTGCGAAGACCGCGGCATCGAGCGATATGGCACGCTCCAGGCCCTGTGCGCCACGCAAACAGAACCCCAAGCGTTAGCGCGGGGCCAACACGCTGGACCCGTCGCTCACGCTCAGGGTTCTGACCGTGGGAAGCTCTACCAGCGCCTCTTCGAGCGCTTCCGCCGCGCCGACGAACGCTACAACTCCGGCCTCTTCCACTTCACCAGGGAACGGGGGCGCCCCGAGGAACCCGACGACCTCACCCCCGCCCTCACGCTCGACGACAAACCGCTCAAGGAACTCCTCGCCCGGCTCTACTACCCCGAAAGCCCCTACGAGTTCTCCGTCCTACCCGCCGACATCCTCGGCCAGGTCTACGAGCAGTTCCTCGGCAAGGTCATCCGCCTCACCAAGGGCCACCGCGCCGTCGTCGAGGAAAAGCCCGAAGTCCGCAAGGCCGGCGGCGTCTACTATACCCCGACGTACATCGTCGATTACATCGTCAAGCACACAGTCGGCAAGCTCGTCGAGGGTAAGACCCCCCAGCAGGTCGGCGGCCTCACCGACACCTTCCAGCCCTCCAAGGCCAAGGGCGTCCGCCCCCTGACCGTGCTCGACCCCGCCTGCGGCTCGGGCTCGTTCCTGCTCGGCGCCTACCAGTTCCTGCTCGACTGGTACCGTGACCGCTACCTCGAAGACGGCCCCGAAGCCCACGCCACCGGCAGGAACCCGCGCCTCTTCCAACACCCCTCCGGCGATTGGCGGCTCACCACCGCCCAACGCAAGCGCATCCTGCTGTCACACATCCACGGCGTGGACATCGACAGCCAGGCGGTCGAAACCACCAAGCTGTCGCTGCTGCTCAAGGTTCTGGAAGGCGAAAGCGCCGAGACCATCGGCTCCAGTCTGCGTCTTTTCCACGAGCGTGCCCTGCCCGACCTGGCCGGCAACATCAAGTGCGGCAACAGCCTGATCGGCCCGGATTTCTACGACAACCAGCAGATGGCCTTGTTCGACGAGGAGGAGCGCTACCGCATCAACGTTTTCGACTGGCAGGCCGAGTTCCCCCAAGTGTTCGATCAGAACCCCGAGCGTAAGCGACGGGCCAATCAGTACCCCGAGCGTAAGCGACGGGCCAATCAGTACCCCGAGCGTAAGCGACGGGCCAATCAGTACCCCGAGCGTGAGCGACGGGCCGAGCAGTACCCCGAGCGTCAGCGACTGGCCGATCAGTACCCCGAGCGTCAGCGACGGGCCAGACACGCAGTGGAGCCCGACGGCGTGGGGCCGGTCGCTGACGCTCGCGGTTCTGATCGGGGGCTCGACCCCCACTCCGGGTTCGACGCGGTGATCGGCAATCCGCCGTATATCCGTGTGAGGTATTTCAAGGATATCCATCCCGAACAAGCGGACTATCTCGAGGCCCACTACACGTGTGCAACACACGTGTGGGACATCTACCTGCTCGTCTTCGAGCGAGCCCTATCCATATGCCGCACAGGGGGACGCTGCGGCTTCATCGTCCCTATCCAGACGCTTCATCAGCCGAACTGCGAGAGTCTACGGCGCGTCCTTTACCAGGACACGAGCATCACCAACGTCACCGACTGCTCAGACCTCGTCGTATTCAAAGGCCCTATCGTCAAGAACTGCATACTTGTGACAGAGAGGGGAACGAAAGAAGGCCACCACATCGCAGTTTCGCGTCCACAGGCGACAACCGACTTTGTCCAGCAACCAAATCGCCACTGGCCACAAAGCCACGTTGCGTCGAATCCCGGCTTTAGCCTGAAAACCGACCTTCTTTCACCCAAGCGGCTCCTGTGCTCCAAGTTGGCCGATCTGAGCTATACATTGGGCGATCTGTGCTATACAACTTTCGGACTCCGCTCTTGTGCCAAGGGCAAGGGCAAGGGCGGAAAGGACAGACTCATTACGGATGACCCCGACGCTCCGCACGCCAGGCCGTATCTGGAAGGTCGCGACATCGGACGGTACTCAATGAGACCGACGGGGCGTTACATACAGTACCTTCCCGATGAGATGTACAGTCCACGCACCCCGGTTCTCTTCGAAGCGAAGAAGCTAGTGTCTCAGACGATGCTCAGCAAGATACGCCTTGTCGCGACGCTCGATGACCAAGGGTATTACGTTGAGCAAAGCCTGCTGTGCATCATTCCACATGGAATACTCACTCCTTGCGTTGATCTTCCTCAGTACCCTCTGGAGTTCGTTCTTGGCATCGTAAACAGCACCTTGTCGTCGTTCTACTACGCGACATGGATTATCGATTATTCCCTGGGGGGCGGATTGGTCCATGCAACCCCGGGATCGCAAGGGAAGTTACTGGTTCCAAAGGTTGCTCCCACCAAGACGGTGGGCATTGTAGAACGTGTGAGGGATTTGCTCGATCTGCACAAAGAACTCGCGGCGGCGAAGACAGCCCACGCCAAGACGGCGATTCAGCGGCAGATCGACGCGACGGATCGGCAGATTGACCGGCTCGTCTACGAGCTCTACGGCCTGACCGACGACGAAATCCGCATCGTCGAGGAGGCGACGACATGAGTGACGCCGCCAAACAGAACCCCGAGCGTAAGCGACGGGCCAAACGTGCAGCGGCGCCCGACGGCGCGGGGCCGGTCGCTGACGCTCGCGGTTCTGTTCCGACACACGACATCGAGCCGGTCGCTTACGCTCGCGGTTCTGATCTGAAACTCGACCGCCACAAACAACTCTCAGCAACGACGACACCGGTCGACCGGCTCGTCTACGAGCTCTACGGCCTGACCGACGACGAAATCCGCATCGTCGAGGAGGCGACGACATGAAACGAGACATGGACCTTGTCCGGCAGCTCTTGCTCAAGATTGAGGAGCACGAACACGGCCTGGCTCCTCGGAATCTGCCCATCGACGGATATGACGACGAACAGATCGGCTACCACGTTCACCTCATGGGGCAAGCCGGCCTTTTGAAGGTTGCAGACGTCACGCACCTTGGCAGCGCCTCTCCCGAGGCGATCCCCGTGCGCATGACGTGGGCTGGCCATGACTTTCTTGACGCGGCGCGATCCGAAACGATATGGAGCCGCGCCAAAGATCACCTGGGAGCGAACTGGGCATCAGTGCCGTTCGAAGTTCTCAAGTCCCTGCTGGTTAAGTTCATCAGCGAGTCTGTTGGCATCTCCGATGCCTGACTGAGTAAGCGCGGACGAGTGGACGGTGTCAACGAGTAGCGGACCTCGACGGCGCGGCACCCCGCCTCCCGACGGATGGCCCACGTTGTCCCAACGTGGGTTCACGACTACGGCGGATCGTCGGAATGACGCGGGTGGCTCGGTTGTGTCAGCCGTGTTTTGAGCACGAACGCCCTAATTCGACGGGTGGGCGTCAGGAAAGTTGGTAAACTGGTGGGGCGGCCCTCCG
>JAGMDK010000579.1 GCA_023128695.1 Phycisphaerae bacterium | reverse complement strand
TCTGGATGCTGCGCCGACGGTTAGTCTCATCAATGGCTCGTTTCATGGAATCGGTGAGCCCGTCGGCGTACATGATCACCTGGCCGTTGACGTGGCGGGCTGCCCGGCCGATGGTCTGGATGAGAGCCTGGGCACTTCTCAGGAAGCCCGCCTTATCGGCGTCGAGGATCGCCACCAGCGACACCTCCGGCAAGTCCAGGCCCTCCCGCAGCAGGTTCACGCCGACCAGCACGTCGAAGTTGCCCAGCCGCAGATCGCGCAGGATTTCGACCCGCTCCAGGGTGTTGATCTCACTGTGCAGATAGCGTCCCCGCACGCCGGCTTGCTGGATGTAAGAGGAGAGGTCCTCGGCCAGCCGCTTGGTCAGCGTTGTCACCAGCACACGCTGGCCCGCGGACACGCGCTCCTGAATCCGCTCCAGCAGGTCCGGCACCTGTCCGCGGGCCGCGGCGACCTCGATCACCGGGTCCACCAGCCCCGTCGGGCGGATGATCTGCTCGACCACCTCGCCGCCGCATTTCTCCAACTCGTACGGCCCCGGCGTGGCACTGACGAAAACCGCCCGCTTCCACATCGCCTCGAATTCCTTGAACCGCATCGGGCGGTTGTCCAGGCAGCTCGGCAGGCGGAAGCCGTGCTCGACCAGCACCAGCTTGCGGTTGCGGTCGCCGTTGAACATCGCCCCGATCTGCGGGATGGTGACGTGCGATTCGTCGACGATGAGCAGAAAATCGTCGGGGAAGTAGTCCACCAGAGTGTACGGCTTGGAGCCCGGGGCGGTGCCGGCCAAGTGCCGCGAGTAATTCTCGATCCCGCTGCAATAGCCGACTTCGAGGATCATCTCGATGTCATACTTAGTGCGGGCCAGGAGCCGTTGGGCTTCGAGCAGCTTGCCGTCGTGCCGCAATTTCATGACCCGCTCGTCAAGTTCCTGCTGGATCGACGCGATGGCCTGCTCGATGCTTTCCTCCGGCAGGACGTAATGCACGGCGGGGTAGATGAAGACCTGGTCACGCTCCTGGAGCACGGAGCCGCTGGTCGGGTGGATCAACGCCACGCGTTCCACCGTGTCGCCGAACAGCTCGACGCGGATGGCGTGCACCTCGTGGGCGGGCGCGATTTCGATCACGTCGCCGCGGACGCGGAAGGTGCCGCGCTTGGGGTCGGTGTCGTTGCGGTCGTACTGGAGGCGGACGAGTTTCTTGAGCAACTCGTCACGCTCCCATTGCTGCCCCGCGCGGATGTTGACCACGCTCGCCTTGTACTCGTCCGGCGAGCCGAGGCCGAAGATGCACGAGACGCTGGCGACCACGACCACATCGCGGCGGGAAACCACGGAGTTGGTCGCCGCCAGCCGCAACCGGTCCAGGTCATCATTGCGCGAGGCGTCTTTTTCGATGTAGATATCGCGTTGGGGGATGTAGGCCTCGGGCTGGTAGTAATCGTAATAACTGACGAAATACTCGACGGCGTTGTGCGGCAGCAGCTCGCGGAATTCCTCGTAAAGCTGTGCGGCAAGGGTCTTGTTGTGCGAGATAATCAAGGCGGGGAGGCCGAGCCGTTGGATGGCGTGGGCAATCGTGAAGGTTTTCCCGGAACCGGTCACGCCCAGGAGGGTTTGGAAGCGACTGCCGGACTGGAAGCCCTGGACCAGCTTCTTGATTGCCTGGGGCTGGTCGCCGCGGGGTTCGAACGGGCTGGCAATCTGGAAGTCGCTCACTTAGACCTCATATACTCACCGGCAAGATGCCGGTGCCACAGGATGCCGGTGCCACACAAAGTAGCGGCCGGGCTCCGTGCCGGCCGTAGGCATTAGAACCCATCTGGACAACTACGGCCGGTACGGAGCCCGGCCGCTACATTGCTAGAGCCCGGACGCTACATTGCTAAAGCCCGGACGCTACATTGCTAGAGC
Organism: Phycisphaerae bacterium; assembly: GCA_023128695.1. Taxonomy (GTDB): domain Bacteria; phylum Planctomycetota; class Phycisphaerae; order UBA1845; family Fen-1342; genus JAGMDK01. The sequence goes on along the minus strand of JAGMDK010000579.1, from coordinate 589 downwards.
CCGGACGCTACATTGCTAAAGCCCGGACGCTACATTTCCCGAGCCGCACGGACTTTCGCGCCGGACTGCTATTCAATCGAATAGCAATACGCCACCGCGATAGCCACTCAGCTTGCGGAGTGGCTCGACAAGTCTTCGTCATCGCTTCGAAGGCCGCGGCTTGCTCGGATGTTTCTTGACTCGTCGCTTCATCGCCCGCGGATCCAATGGTCGCGTCTCCCCGCGTTCGGCTTGCTCGATTCCGACAGCAATCTTCTTGCGTAGTTCTTCGAGCCGAAGTTCGCGCAAGCGATCGCGCTCCTCCAGCAGACGCAGAGCCTCGCGGATCACTTCGCTGGCGGAATTATAGAGCCCCGAGGCGACTTTGCGGCTAACCAGCTCTTCCAGTGTGGGCGTCAGAGAGACGTTCATGAGGCGGCACTCCCATACCCCAACTATAGCATAAATGTCAAAGATTGTCAAAGATTGTTATCGTGGACGATTTGTCCGGGTGTGACCATTTTTTTCTGGCACAGGCAAGAGCTTGGGAACCAATGAGTAGCGCTGCTTGCTGGTTGAAGTGCGCTAACAGTCTGTCGGACTTAGGATC
>JAGMDK010000578.1 GCA_023128695.1 Phycisphaerae bacterium | reverse complement strand
ATGTTATTTCATTACGGCCTCTTAGGTTGCCGTTGCCTATGAACGTGCCATCGGCCAGTTCAATGATGTCGCAATCATTCGCCGCGATAAGCGCATCCCAAATCGTCGGATAGGGCCCGGAACCATCAGGATACACGGTCAGTATCTGGCAAGGGCACGCGAGATGGGTCAGCGTCCAATCGCCATTCTCGCCCAAGCAGCCCCAGAACCCGTTCTCGCCGTCCTCAGCGGAGTTTCCTGGCCAGTGCTCGCCGCGTCCTCCGGCACCACCGTCGCCGCAATAGCTAACGGGACCACAACCGTCTCCACCGAGACACCCGTTCTGATACCCGTTGTCGCCAGCGTTCCCGTGCGTGCAGTAGCCGCCATCCGAGCCTCCGGTGCCGCCGGTGCCACCGCCACCGCCGAGCGCGTGGATGTCGCCCTCATTGACGAGTTCGGCGTAGTAGATCTCGACGGTTCCACCGCTGCCGCCACGGCCCCCGCCGCCCCCACCGGCGCCCCCACCGGCGAGATCGCCAGTCAACCATTCATAGTACTCCGCACCGCAGTTTTCGTAGCCCATGGGGTCGGTGGAGTCACCAGGCGGCGCATCCTGGGCCCCGTCCTCCTCCTCGTTGTCCGGAGCCTCGTGACCATCGGCGTGGATGACCCATTGGTTGTCCAGACGATAGGCGTAAATGAGGATGTAGCCCCCGCCTTTGCCGCCTTTGCCGGCGCCGCCGCCGTTGCCGCCATCAGCGTCCCTCGCGGGAGTGGGCCAATCGTGGAAGGCGCCGCCTCCCCCGCCCCCGCCGCCTCCGCCGCAACCACCCCAACCGTTATCGTCGGGTTGAGGTACAGAGGGTGGATTGCCGGGCGATCCGTCTTCGCCATCCGTGCAATCGTCACACACACGCCCGCAACCGGTTGGGTCCGACCCATTACAACCAGGGGTTCCGTCGTCAGGGTTGCCGCCGAGTCCGCCATCGCCGCCGTCACCGCCATCGCCGCCGGATTGATGGTCCGTGATTACGCCGCCCGGCAACACGGTCAGCGTGCCACAAACTAGCAGGACATTCCCCTGCGTATCCAGCGTAGCTCCGCCCCGGACCGTGACGTTCCTGTACTTCTTTTCGGGCTCCAATTCGTGAGTAACGCCAGGGTAGACCGTCAAGTCACCGTCAGAGCCATCTCCGTAGAGGCTACCGTGCGTACAACAGTCATCGGGTGGGTCGGCGACCGCCGGGGCGAGGCTCCCGGTCAAGCAGATTGCCAACGCTAAGAAAAACGCAAGTCCAAAGGTTTTCCAACTCATGATCCACTCCTTTGCGCAGTGCCTGTCAACAGACAGTCGTGATTGAGACCCGTTCCCTCACGAGTCTCCCGTTGCCCGAGTTCCGCAAGGTCTGCTGTGCGAGCCACCAGGTTGAAGTTGGCCACGTGCCCCAGGTGGATGGCCTTCGCATCTCCATGAGATAGAGCCCGTCCATCCGTGAGATCGGCTGTGCACCACGGTGAGGGCGGGTCCGGACCTCGGTGAGGGCCGGTCCCGAATCCTTGCTTGGGGGCGGGCGCCGGCGCCAAGTACGGCGCGGGAGTCGATCTCAGCGTGGAGACGGTTTATCGGGGGCTCATAATGCCGCAAAGTTTATCCAGATTACCCGTTTTGTCAAATCCGAAGGTCCGGATACCGCTTTTCGGACCGGCGATCCCTCTGTCTGACTCACAGGCGAAACGCCTGTGCCACACGGGCCAGACCACCACTATGCCAGCGGACCCTACGCCGCTCAATACAAATCCGCCACCCACTTGCCTTCGTGGGCCGGGTTGGGGATGAGTTGGTTGGCCTGCGGATCGACAACGAAGTCCAGGGCCTCGAGGACGAGATAACCGACCAATGGCGGGGTGGATTCGTCGTTCTCCATCACGGACATCTGCTCGGTTCGGCCCTGGATGGTAATGTTTGCCCCCATGAAGACTCGTCGCTGAACGTCTCCATTGGCCGTCTGGACCCGTCGCACGTGCGAAAAGGGCAGACCAAGTTGCTCGATCGCGGATGGCGGTAGACACAAGTAGGTGGCGCCGGTGTCCACCACGGCTTCCACCTCCACCGTGCGGATTGCAGCTTCCTCGATCTTTCCCTTTCTCGCATCGAGGATATCCTCGAGACTCTGAACCGTTACCTTTTCAACCGTTCGTCCCATGGTTCGGTCCCATCTACTTACGCCGACTCGGTTGCCGGAACTCTCTCGGCAGCCGATTCGGCCACCCCTGGAATGGACAGGTTACCCAGCCTCATGCTCCGCCATAATACGCGAAAACGCCCGAGTTTTGAAGCCCGGCCGCTGCATTTTCCCGCCGGCACCGACTTTTGCGGCGGACTGGTTGACTTCGCGACTTGACCTGAGGGCCAATTGTGCTACAATTTGATATAAGTGACGGACTCGTCCGTCAATGAATCGGACAGGGAGCATGATGCCGAAGGCAACGAGGCGCAAACGAGGGCGGCCGAAAGATCGCGAGCTGACGCGGCGACGGCAAGAGGAGATTCTTGACGCGGCCGCGAAGATCTTCGCTCAGCGCGGCTATCCGAAGACGGACGTTCAGATCGTGGCCGACGAGTTAAGGATCGGCAAAGGCACGATCTACCGTTACTTCCCCACGAAGCGCGACCTGTTCCTCGCGGCGGTAGACCGCGGCATGCGGCGTTTCATGGAGCAACTCGACGCATCCGTCGCCGAAGTGGACGACTCTCTGGACCGGATTGCCGGCGTTGTCCGCGTCTACCTCGCGTTCTTCGATGCCAACCCCGCGTTTGTTGAACTGCTCATTCAGGAGCGGGCCGAGTTCAAGGATCGCAAGAAACCGACGTATTTTGAGCATCGCGACGCCAATCTCGGCCCGTGGCAGGAACTCCTGCGAGGGCTAGTGGCCCAAGGGCGTGTGCGTGACGTTCCGGTCCAACGGATCACGGACGTGCTGGGAGATTTGCTTTATGGCACCATGTTCACGAACCACTTCGCGGGTCGCCGTCGGTCATTCGAGCAGCAGGCCGAGGACATCCTCGACGTGGTGTTCAGGGGCATTCTCACCGACCGGGAATGGAAAAAACGCGCCGCCGCGGTCGGCAAGCCGCGCCACAGTAAGGGTGTTGCACGATGATGAGGCATGATCCACGTCTACCGAGGTGGCTTACCCGCTTGGCGGCGGCAGTGGCAGCGGCGTCGCTGGCCGGACTCTCCGCCTGCGACGACAAGGAAGAAACGAATCCGACCGGACCGCGCGTGAAGACCGTGCCCGTGCGGGTCGCCGAGGTTCGGCTGGACACGCTCCGAGAAACGGTGCGTGGCATTGGCACGCTTCAGGTGGCGGAGACGGTCGAGATCAAGCCGGAGATCGACGGCCTGATCACCGAAATTCACATCGCCGAGGGTACCGTGGGTGTCTCGCCCGCGAAACAGCGACGGAGGGTTCAGGGTTCAGTGTGTGCCACTGCTTTCAAGCAGTGCCCTTCCGTGACCTTTCGAGGTCGCACTGCTCAAGAGCAGTGGCACACCGTCAGTGCCACCCGTCCGGGAATCGCTATGCCTCACCCCGCCACTTTTCCAAAAGGAGTGTGATTCATGTTTGATGCACTGAAACGACTGGGCATGATCGGAATCGGGGCGATTTCGCTGGCCGAAGATGAGCTCCGGTCGACGATCGCCGAGCTTCGGAAAAAGGGGGAACTCAGCGAGGAAGAAGGTCAGAAGGTGATGAATGAATGGCGCGAGCGCGTTGCGTTGAACCAGCGGGAAGTAAAAGAGCTCGTGGACAAGGCGGTGCAGGATGCGCTGAAGGCCGTGGGCGCGCCGAGCCGCGAGGAGTTCGACGAACTGGCGGCCCGCCTGGGGAAGTTGGAGAGTAGGTTGGGCGAGGAGCAGCGTTAATGGTGGGGCTCGCCGGCCTTACCCACGGCATCCGCAACGTCAAGAGACTTGCCGAGATCGTGCGTGTGCTCGTCCGGCACGGTTTCGGCGAAGTCGTGTCGCGCCTGCATTTGCACGATGCACTGCCGGCCTCGGTGGTTGGCGGGCTCAATCTGCTGCGCAAATCTCCAAAAACGCCTGCCTCTCGCGGCGAGCGATTGCGGGCCGTGCTCGTCGAGCTTGGGACGACATACGTCAAGCTCGGCCAGGTACTCAGCACGCGACCGGACCTGATTCCGCCGGATATCTGTGCCGACCTGGAGAAACTGCAAGACCGCGTTCCGCCGGTCTCGGACACCGAGGCTGCGCAGGTGGTTTTGGAGGAGTTGGGTGCACCACCCAACGAGGCGTTCGGTAGCTTTGGTGATAGCCCGGTCGCGTCGGCCTCCATCAGCCAGGTGCACCGGGCCACGCTGAAGAACGGCACGGCGGTTGCGGTGAAGATTCAGCGCCCGGGGATCGCCGCCGTGGTCGAGGCTGACATCGAGCTGTTGACTTCGATCGCCGCGTGGATCGTCAGACGCGGGGTCAGCACGCCCGGTTTCGATCCGCCGGGAAGCGTGAAAGAGTTCTCGCGGTCAATCCGGCGCGAGCTGGATTTCACCCATGAAGCGCGAATGGTGGAGCGTTTCGCCCGGAACTTCTCCGGGGCCGAGACCGTCCACGTTCCGAAGGTCTACACCGACGTAAGCACGTCTCGTGTCATGACGATGGAGTGGATTGCCGGAACGCCGGTGCGGGACGCAGAGAAGCTGCGGGAGCAAGGTCACGACCTCGGCCGCGTCGCGCGCCACGGCTTGGATGTGGTCCTCAAGCAGATCTTCGAGCATGGCCTGTTCCACGCGGACCCGCATCCGGGAAACATCTTCATCTTGCCGGAAGACGTGATTTGCCTGCTCGACTACGGCATGGTGGGGCAGATCACGCCCGACGACAGCGAGCGGATCGCCACCTTGCTGCTGTCCATCATGAGCAAGGACGTTGAGCGGGCAACTTCGGTGGTGCTCGAACTTGCGGAAGCCGACGGGCGGACAGACCGCAAGGCCTTGCAACGCGATCTGCACGAGTTCATCGAGTTCGATGCCGAGCAGATCATGAAGGGCATGGCGTTCGGCGAGGCGATGAACCGCTTGGTTGGTACGCTTCGGGAACACGAGCTTGTGCTGCCCGCCAGGCATACGCTTCTGATCAAGGCCCTGGCCACGATCGAACAGGTCGGCCGGGGCTTGGACCCAAGCCTGGACATCGCGGCCCAGATGCGCCCCTACGTCGAGCGTCTGTTGAAACGACGGTACTCCGCCCGCCGCGTTGTGAGCGACGTGTCACGAGCAATGCGGGACATGCTCGCGTTGGGCCGCTCGTTGCCGGGCGACGTTCGAGAGCTGGTCGCATCTTTCAGGAGCGGCGGGTTCAAGATCGCGCTTCGGCCGGAGGATATTCACCGCCTCACGGACGCACACGAACGATCCTCGAACCGGGTGACCTTCGGGATGATCATCGGCTCACTGATCATCGGGTCTTCCACGCTCATGCAGCTTTCGAGCGGCCCGAACTTCCTCGGTCTGCCGGTGATTGGCCTCGTGGGATATCTCCTCGCGGCCGTCCTGGGGCTGGCAATGGTTTTCTCGATGTGGCGATCACGGAGGTTGTAGCGAAGTGATGGAACGAAACGAATCTGGCAAACATCAAGCGGCAGCGACGGCGAACTGGGCGAGAACCATCGGTCTGGGCATCGTGGTCGGTGCCGTACTGGTCTCGACAGGCTGTGTGCAACCCGACCGGCGTGTGCCCGTAGCCGAGTTGCGCTCGCGTATCCTGCCGCCCACGACGCAGCCGGCAACGACCCAGCCCGCGACGCGATACGGCGCGCCAACAACAGTGCCAGCCTTGCTGCCGGAGCATCCAATCTCGCTGGATGAAGCCATCGAGATCGCGTACCGCAGCAGCCCGGCGTTGCGCCTGGCCGGCGAGGCGGTCGAGGAGGCTCGGGCCGGAAAGGACATCGCCCGCTCGGCCTTTCTGCCACAGGCGACCGCCGGCTACGGATACAACTGGCGCAACCGTCAGCCGGGGTTCATCACGCGCGGCCTCCCAGTTCACATCGGCATCGAAGCCGGCGAGCGGCAGTTCCAGCAGGCCGAGGTATTGGTCCAGATGACGGTCTGGGACTTCGGCCGGTCGCTGAGCCGCTACGAGCAAGCCAAGCTGGGCGTGGATGTCACCCAACTTCAGTACGACCGACTGCGTGAGACCATCGCGTTTCAGGTGACGGACACGTACTTCGCCGTTCTGCGCGCACAGAAGGCGCGCGTCATCGCCCGCGATGCGGTGAACCAGGCCGAGGCGCATCTGAAAACGGCGCGGAGTTTTTTCCGCCAGGGTGTCGTGGACAAGAACGACGTGCTGCGGGCGGAAGTTCAGGTTAACGAGATGCGACAGGCCCTAGTCACCGCGGAGAACGCGGTGGAGATGGCCACCGCCGCGCTGAACCGCGTGCTGGGCATCAACGTCAACCGCTCTACGGAAGTCATCGACGTCGAATCTCAACCGGCCTTCACTCGCCCGTTCGTGGATTGCCTCGAACTGGCGGTCGCGAACCGCCGGGAATTCGAGGTCGTGCAGAAGGCGATTCTCGCCGCCCGATACGGGCTGTCGGCTGTCCAGGCGGAATACCTGCCCCGCATCTTCGTGGCCGGCTCGTTGAGCTACCTCGATGATGATTTCCAGTTGGAGAAGACGATCGCGACCGGGACCGTCGGAATTCAGCTTGACCTGTACACCGGCGGTCGGCGGACGGCCGAGGCCCG
>JAGMDK010000577.1 GCA_023128695.1 Phycisphaerae bacterium | reverse complement strand
TCGCCCTCCCGACGGGCGCCAGATGTTTTCTGAAACGGCACTAGCCGGCGCCGCACCGCCTCACTTCGCCTCGGGTGCGGCAGCCAAGCCACGCCAAGCCCGAACCAGAAGGCGGTCAGCGTGCAAACCGGCACGAAAAACGTATACAAATCCACAATGGAATACCGTCCGACAAACAAAAAGATGAGCACCGTCTGCGCCAGGAGCACCCGCCGGATGATCCGCCGACGTCCACGTGTACGCCGCGCCAGCCCCACCAGCGCCACGAGTCCCGCGGCCGACGGGAAGCAGTACCCAAAGGTCATCGCCGCCAGCTTGATTTGGCCGGCGGAGATCTGCACGTTCAAGACGTCGCCCGTCCAGCCGGGACTAGCGGTGCCGCCGCCGAAAAGTGCTGATTGCAGGGTTTCCGCCAGGTCGTGAGTATGTTGAAAGTGGCTGATCACGAGCGTCAGGTAGGGCGACGCCGTCACGAGCCACACGCCGACCGCGAGCGGCAGCCAGGCCGGCGCGACTCGGCGTCGCACAATCCTGTCCAGCAGCAGCACGCCGTAGGTTGCCAGCGTCAGCAATCCCAGCAGATGATCGGCCACGTGCAGCCCGTTGACGGCGAAGACGGCGAGGAGCCAGATCGGTCGCTGCGTGCGTACATAGCGCAGCAGCAGTGCCCACTCGATGGTCATCAACGCCGCCGCCAGGGTGTACGTCTCGGTCAGAGCCGACATTTGCCAGTAGCTGTGCGACAGGGCGAGGGTGGCCGCCGCCAATCCACCGGCGAGTCGGCTGCGTGTGAGCCGGACAATCAGCCCCGCAAGCACGCCGACGCCGAGCGCACCAAACAGCCCGGCCATGAGATTGAGCTTGAACAGGGGCTCGCCCAGTGGCAGCAAGAGCGCGGCCCGGCCCAGGTAATAGTGCAGTGGGTGCGACAACGCCAACCCGAGCGGGTTTTCCAATTGCCCGGTCACAATCCGGTACTGATGGACGGCGGGGTCTTGCCATTCCACCCCCCCCGCGCAGGTCGTCGCGTAGAGCACCAGCGCCACCCCCCCACTGACGAAACCCACTAGCCATGTGTTTCGGTACACGGAGTGTGCCGCGTAGTCTGAAGAGCGCGCCGCGTCAGGCTGGTTCCGGGGAGCCATCATTCGTCCCCGCGATCGGCAATCCTCTTCAAACTCTGCTCGATTGGGCCGGCGATGTCCGTGAAGAACATTTTCTCGGTTACAGCTCCCTCGGTGCGCCTGAGCATCGTTCGGTCCTTGGTCAGCAGGAGAAACAGCGGCGTGTCCTTGTAGACGAACTCCTGACGGAGTTTGAGGGACTGCCGGTCGTCTTTCCGCAGCGCGATCCGGCAACAGACGGCTTTCGACAACGGCTCGCGCGCCCAGCGCTGTGAGAAGACCCGCCGTTCGTTCCGCTGATGAGTTTGATCATCTTGCTCATAGAGGTACAGGAACACGCGCGGCTTGCTGTCCGAAACCCGCGCCAGTGCTGCCTCGAGATCGTTTTCGATCCATTCAATCTCCGGACCGCTGGTGGAGGCACACTGGTTGATGAGCGCCATCCCGCCCAGCAGGACCAGAAAGATGACGATCCCCCAAGCCGGCGGGCCCTTACGCCGCGGTTTCCCCTCGGCTTCCGTCGTCCGTGGTTTCGATGGCGCGGTTTCGCTCATGACTCACTCCGGCAAGCCGCGGCGCCACTAGTGACGCAACGCCCGCATGTTCAGGTGGCGGCCGGGACAGGCGGTCTTGTGCGTGATCTCGCCGTGCCCGTAGACCTGAGACGGGCTGACGCCGGCCTCCCGCACGAGTACGGCAATGAGGTCCTTCAACGTCTGCAACTGTCTAGCCGTCGGTCGTTCCCTCTCAAAGTTCCCGATCAGGCAAATTCCGATCCCATGCTCGTTGAAGTGGTTGTTGGGGTACCAGGTGCCGATGTAGCGGCCGGCCGGGGAGGCGCAGTGCGCGCCGGTGATTTGCCGTTTCCAGCGCGGACCAACGTATAGCTTGCCGTCAGGGTAATTGACGCCGTTGCCGATGACGAAGTGGTACCCGAGCCCGTTGGACCATTTGCGAACGTCCCGGTGGTATCGGTGCATGCTCTGGGGCGTGGCCTGACGGGCGGCGGAGTGATGGACTACGATGATATTCCATTTGCTCTTCTTGATGCCGCCCGCGATGCGCACCTCCGCCGCGGTCACGGCCGCGGTCGGAGGGAACACCGGCCGGGGGGTGCTCATTTGCGGAATCACCCGCCGCGCAAGGGGCCGCACCACCGGGGGTGCGTGCGTACTGAGGATCGGTCCGGGCGGCGGGCCGAGGGCCGTGCGTGTGGCTTGGTGCCGGCAGCCGGCCAGTGCCAGAACCACGAGACAAGCAGATAGTGCAATCCGTTGCATATGACTCTCCTCCGGGCACCGCCGCGAGCGATGCCCCTCGCTAGCCCGAAATATAGCATTGGCGACCCCAATGTCCAAGGCGCTGCCCGCGCGAGGTGGTCGGCCATGAGCCACTGCTCTTGAGCTTGCTGTTACCCACATTTGTG
>JAGMDK010000576.1 GCA_023128695.1 Phycisphaerae bacterium | reverse complement strand
TCCCGCTGAGCCGTGCTCCGGAAGAAGGGAGGGCGAAGCTCCCGCTGAGCCGCGGCGCCCTTGGCTCGGCAGGAGCCTCGCCCTCCCGCTGACCCGCGGTGCCCCGGCTCGGCAGGAGCCTCGCCCTCCCGTGAGAGCCTCGCCCTCCCGGTGGGGAACGCGAATATGACGGCCTATTCGTGTCTGTGCGCAATTGTGCGCCAGTTTGGTGTGCGAACGACCGCGCGGGCTGAAGCCCGCGGCTCTTCGTGGGCGCATAATCGCGCACGGTCATTTAGTTATGTCCCCTGGGCAGCTAGTTATGTCCCCTGGGCAGACGCGGTCGCCTTTTCGACGTCAAAGCCCGCGGGCAGCTCCTTCGTGCCCTTGCATCTCGGGTAGGCGCTGCAACCCAGGAACTTCCCGCGGCGGCCCTCACGGATCACCATCGGCTGGCCGCACTCGTCGCAGGTTATCTCCGTTGGGATGGACTTCGGCTTGGCCGGGGCCGGCAACAGTTCCTCGGCCTGCTTCTTGGCCTGCCCACGCAGGTTGCAATTGAACCGGCAACGCGGAAAGTTAGTGCACGAGAAGAAGGGGCCAAACCGGCCACGCTTCATTTCCACCGTGCTGCCGCACTGCGGACACGTCAGCGTCCCCGCCTCCGGCAGCACCTCGACCACCGGTCGTCCAGTCCGGGTCAGTGCGTACCCCGCGGGGAGGGCATCAGCCGGCCGGCTCGACTCACTTTCAGACTCTGGCGCGGCAGCTTCTCCCGACCCTGACGCCGTGTGTGTTGCCTCACGAGGCGCCTTGGCCTGGGCCTCTTCGAGTTTGTCCAGCGGCATGGTTTCCCGGCAGCGTGGGAAGCCCGAGCAGGCCACGAACTTGCCCCGCCGACCGGACCGAATCACCATCGGCCGCCCGCATTTCTCACAGTTGACGCCCGCTTGCTCCGGGGGCGGGGCCGGTTTGCTCTCAAGCCGCACGTCATCCGGCAAGGGCGTCGTGTTCTTGCACTCGGGGTAGCGGTTGCACCCGAGGAACGCCTTCCGCCCTTTGCGTTTGACGATCAACTCGCCCTCGCCACACAGGTCGCAGCGTCGCTTCAGATCTTCCTCTTTGACCAGCTTGAGGGGCTCGCCGTGCTCGTTGCAGGGTATCGTGTTGCGGCATTCCGGATAGCCGCTGCAACCGAGGAAGTGTCCGGTCTTCGATTGTCGCACCAACATGGGTTTGCCGCACAGCTCGCAGGAGTGCTCGGAGGTCTGTGGGAGCACCGGGTCGCCGTTGCGATCGACGTTAAGCGTGCCCTTGCACTTGGGGTAGCCGCTGCACGCCAGGAAACGGCCGGTCTTGCTCCAGCGATAGACCATCGGCGACTCGCAGACCGGGCACTTGTGGTTGCTGGGCTGGCCGCGGACCATCTCCATCTCGTCGCCGGCCCTGGAGAGCAGGTCGCGGAACGGATCATAGAACTCATGCAGCACCCGCACCCAGTCCAGGTGCGCCTCTTCGATCTTGTCCAGCTCGTCCTCCATATAGGAAGTGAACTTGACGTCCATGATCTTCGGGAAGTGCCGCACCAGCTTGTCGGTGACCAACTCGCCGAGCGAGGTCGGGACGAACTTGCGCTCCTCCAGCTCGACATACCCCCGGCTCTGAATCGTGTCGATGATCGCGGCGTAGGTGCTGGGCCGGCCGATCCCCTCCGCCTCCATCGCCTTGACCAGCGCGGCTTCGGTAAACCGCGGCGGCGGCGTGGTGAACTGCTGCTTCGGATCCAGATCCAACAGCCCGACCGACTGCCCTTGCGCGAGCACCGGCAGGAGTTGATCCTCGCTCGAAATCCCGGCCACCTTCAGATAGCCGTCGAAAACCAGCTTGCGGCCGCTGCCGGCGAAACGCGCCGCCCCGAGTGTCGTCTCGCACTTTATGCTTACCGTCGTCGAATCCCACTGCGCCGCCGGCATCTGGCTCGCCACGAAACGCTTCCAGATCAGGTCGTAGAGCTTGTATTGTTCGGCCGTCAGGGCCTTCTTGATACTTTCGGGCGTCAAGGCCGGGTCCGTGGGGCGAATTGCTTCGTGAGCTTCCTGGGTCCGCGCCTGCCGCTTGCCGTACATGTTCGGCTTGGCGGGCAGGTATGCGTCGCCATACCGGTTCTTGATGAACCCGCGGACGGCGTCAAGGGCCTCTTTCGACAGGTTCGTGGAGTCGGTCCGCATGTAGGTAATCAGACCTACCGGGCCCTCGCCGTTGAGATCGATGCCCTCGTACAGGGACTGCGCGACGCGCATCGTCCGGGACGCCGCGAACCGCAGCACGGTGCTGGCTTGCTGTTGCATGCCGGCGGTGGTGAACGGCGCGGGGGGCTTCGTGCTCGTGCGTTTCGTAGTCAGGTCAGAAACGGTCAGGGCCGACACGCGTCCAGGGTCCAGCGCGCCTACTAATTCCGCCTGCTCCAGGTTGAGGTGCCGGTATTCTGCCCACGGTCGGCGATCCACCCGTTCGACGGCGAAGCCGAGGGCCTCGGCGACAGTACGGGCTTGGTCAGCGTTGAGCGCCGCGAACGGTTGGCCGCCCACCTCGACCAGCTCGGCTCGCAAGCACCCGTTACGCCCCAGCCAGGTTTGGATGTCCCTTTGCGAACGCTCGCCGCCGCGGATGAACTCGTGCCAGTTGCCGCGCCGGATCTCCGTTTTGTCGGCGTGGCCGGCGAGATAGGCGCTCAGTTTCCAGCTTTCTTCCGGAATAAAGGCGCGGATTTCGCGCTCCCGCTCGACGATCAGACGGACAGCCACCGACTGGACCCGGCCGGCCGAGAGTCCTTTGGCTATTTTTTTCCAGAGCAGCGGGCTGAGCTTGTATCCGACGATGCGGTCGAGAATTCGGCGGGCCTGCTGGGCGTTGACGCGGTCGTGATCGATTTCGTGTGGGTGCGCAAACGCTTCCGCGATGGCCGAGCGCGTAATCGCGTTAAAAATGACCCGCCGAACTTTGCCTGCCGGCAGGTTCAACGCTTCGACGAGGTGCCAGGCAATGGCCTCCCCTTCGCGGTCCAGGTCAGTGGCGAGAAAGATTTCCTTGGCACCGGCGGCGAGCTTTTTGAGCTCGTTGACGACCTTGGCCCGTGCCTTGACGATTTCGTAAGTCGGCTCGAAATCGTTGGTCACGTCGATTCCAAAATCTTTTTGCGGCAAGTCGCGGACGTGGCCGAGCGACGCCTTCACGACGTACTCGTCCCCAAGATATTTGTTGATCGTTTTCGCCTTGGCGGGCGATTCGACGATCACCAGCGCCTTTCCCGCCAGCTTGCGCTTGCCCATGTCTTGCAACCTAACCTTTTTACTTACAAGCAGTTACGCAGTAAGGTCGCGCCCGCGGCACGGCCCCGTTAAAGCGGCCGACAATCAGACAATATCGGAGATTCAGCGGCCGATCTTACCCTGATGCTTAGCACACGCTACGCCGCTGTCAAGCGAGTTGCTTGGTTCGCGGTCCTGGATTCCCTCCCAAACTCACCCAGGCGATGGTAATATCCATAGGATTAAATTAGTACGCGAGAGTGGCGGAATTGGCAGACGCGCTAGATTTAGGTTCTAGTGGGCTACGCCCATGCGGGTTCGAATCCCGCCTCTCGCAATCGAGCTGTCAGCTTTTAGCGGTCAGCTTTCAGCTATCAGCTTTCAGCGGTCAGCGGTCAGCTTTCAGCGGTCAGCTTTCAGCCAGACGGATTGGAGGGAAGGAGGATAGAACTCGCAAATGGTGCGGGAGCGGAAGATTACCTCAAAAAAATGCGATTAACGCAACAAAATTTTGACTTTATCGGCAATCATGCTATACTGCACCCATTGGCCTTGCAGTTCTGCTCTTTTCTTCGGAGTCAGAGTAGGCCATATTGTCGATGAAGAAATAGTGATCTGTGCCGGGAGCTAGGCTATGAGGGTCGGTGGTATGAGCTTCCTGCTGCAAACGTCAGGCGGTAGAAGGGGGATCACTTCTTGTATGGGGGGGGTGCGCGGTCCCTCCCATCGCTGAGGAGAGCGCATTATGCTTCTTCGAAGAAACATTGGTTGGGTGTTGTTGGGTATGGTTGGACTCGTTGCACCGCCCGGGTTTGGTCAGGGTGAAACTACCCTGACTCCGGATGGACTACCTCCCGATCTGCAACCCGTCGAGTGCATACCCATGGATGAGGAGCTCTCTGACGGGGCCCTTTTATTTGGTGATAAGTACATCAACGTCTTCATGGTTCAAGGGGATGATATTCCCGGGGAGTACCGGTTCGCCGTCCCCGGCGATGACGGAGTCGAGCAGTGGTGGACCATAGCAGTCAGCGTATGGCCGCAGCCAATAACGTCCGATTTCGTGATCCGCAGGTCTGTGCAACTCGATTTTACGACGGTAGATACGACCGTAGTCAGTTACGAGTCGCTTGCCCAGCAAATGCAGATTGGAGGTGTTGGTGGAGATACTAAACCGTCCCCAGCGATCGCACTCCCGCTTGTTGAAGGAGTATACGAGCTGTGGGGTAGTGATGGCAGCGTCGTCCTCATGGTGCGTCCCGGGTACTTCAAGGGTTGTTGGGAGATTGGCCCCTTCAAGTTCCGTTATACCTACATAGAATGCCCCAATGGAGCACGGAGACTCATCATCGCTATATACTGGTGGGATGGAGAACGCTGGAGAAGGATATGGCAGGGCGACACCGGGTGGGTTCAGCCGGCCCAGCCCACAGCTCCCCCTTTAGTTGCGGGAAACTTTTGGAGTGGGATAGAGGCAGTCATTAAGGAGATTGATGCTTCCATCATGGAGTTGCAACCGGCGGCACGAGAGATGCTCGATGAGATGTGGCCGCAGGTCTGGGAAGCTATTCGAGATCTGCCTCTAGAGGAACTACCCGACCAGGCGGAGCAGTCGGAAACTCTGCTGAAAACGTAGCGCGGCTCCGCCGCAGCCAAAAATGCGCGCAGGAAAACAAGATTCTGCACCATAACAGTGTAGGGTCTTGTTAGCCGCTTCGATGCGTCATTCCGACGAGTCCGCTGGAGGCGCACGACCGAGGAATCTAGCATCAGGGTGTTGTCGTATCTGGATTCCTCGGTCGCGACGCAACAGCGTCGCTCGGTCGGAATGATAGGTGCGCGCAAGCTAAGCACGTGCGAGATTGAAATCTCGCACTAGTGCTCTGTGAGGGTCGGTGGTAGATGCTTCCTGCTGCAAACATTGGGCGGACGAAGGGGGATTATTTCTTACAAAGGGGGGGCGCGGCACCTCCCGTGAGGAGAGCGCATTATGCTTCTTCGAAGAAACATTGTGTTGGTTATGTGTTTTGGGCTGTTGCTGGCTAGTACAAGCTGGGCGAGCGTTCCTCACTGGACATGGGATCCGTGCGGCTGGTTGATGGGCTCGCCGTCTTTTGTTCAACTTGAGCCGGTTGAGCCTCCGTGTGAGAGCGAGTTGCCGAAGCCGGGGCCAGTGCAGGAGGCTCTGTGTAAAAGCGATCTATCAAGGCCTGGTCCAGGCGAGCTCAATACCTCCGTCGTGGATCCGAATGGGATTTGCTGGTTGGTGTCGAGCAAGCTCAATACAAAAGGAGTGGAGGTTGTTACCGTCACCGCTTTACAGATACAACAGGACGGCACGGTGCAGATCTTGTCGGGCGTGATCGAGGGCGTGGGGATCGACAAGATGGTCACGCTCCGTGATCCCCGCAGACCACACCCCAGCAGCGTTGGCAACGAGCCGACTCCTGAGCAGATTCTTGCGATCGAGGCACAGGTTGCCGCGCGGGTGGATATCCACGACCCGATGCAGGTATCCCCGGAGCACTTCGGCAATCAACGTGTCGAAGATTTGCCCGCGGGCTACGGCATGCCGCACGTAACCCTCATGTCGTACGGATCGGTTCATTGCTGGAATATTGGCCCAAACATGACCTTTTGCGTCGGCACCAATGCAGATGGCAAAGCAATTTTGATTATCATCTACTGCAAAAATGAAGAGGGTAAATGGTACCGCTGTTTCTACTGGAGCGACGACGACGAACAGTCCGGCGTGGGGAACTAGTGCGCCGAGCCGTATGTTCGATATTCTCCGGGGCACGGCTCGGCAGGAGCCTCGCCCTCCCGGTCAAACCCGCATAGTGATATGTGATGTAACACTAGCTTCCTCCGACGTCCGCCGGAAGCGGACTCGTCGGAATGACGCTTCGATGCGACCGCTAAAGCGATGGCCCACGCGCCCCACCGGCGTTTTACGGGCAGGTGGTATTCATCTGAGCGACGAGGGGGTCGATATCACGCCAATTGACGGTGCCATCGTCGCAGTTGCTGTCGCCGAGGCAGGCGGAGCGGCGGAACGTGACCCCGTACTATGCCGCCCCGACGGCAGCCGACGAAACGGGCATGTACGCCGACAACCACTTCTGGTTCCGCGCCTTGCGGCACGGCGGTGAGCTGAATGTCGGCTTCGTGGGCGGATATGTGCTTTCGTCACCCGAGCCGACGCGGGAAACCATCTGGGACTGGGCCTATCAACCCAAGCCGGAATAGGCCGCGCGACGACGACTGAAAAAGGGGACCGACTTTATCATGATACTCCGCATGGTATAATCAATATCGAAGACACGGTAATGGACTATCGTCGGCACATCGTTCGTGATCCGCTGATTTGCGCCGGCGAGCCGGTGATCAAAGGCACACGCGTTACCTTGCGCACGGTGCTGGCTAGTCTGGCCGAAGGCGCCACGATCGAGGAAATCCTGCTGGATTTTCCGACGCTGACGGAAACCGACGTCCGCGCGGTGATTGCTTTCGCCGCGCCCTCTACGCAAGAAGATCTGCCACTCGCGAGCGTACCTCCCGCGCCATGAAGATCAACAATGACATCTGGAACTGGCATATGAATTGAAGCGTCTTCGTGAGCATCTGAAGGAGGTTGCGGACGGCATGCCCGAAGCTGCGCCCGATTGGGCAGTTCCCAAAATCCCGCGTTTGATTCAGAACGAGATTGATCGCCTAATCAAAAAAGGGAAGTATGAGGGCTTGTTGCCGGCTGAACAGGTCCAACTAGATGAAGCGCTTGATTACCTGGACGATCTGGCCATTTTCGAACTGGAACGCCTTAAAGTCACAAGCAAGTAAGTATCGCTAACCCGCCGATGCCGAAGGCTCACACCCCCAAGACTTTGCGAGACGCGGTCGTGCGATAAAGAAGAGCCGCGGGCTTCAGCCCGCGCGGCCTTTCGATCGCCGAGCTGTCGCAAGATTGCGCACTGTCATTTAGAAACCGTACACTTCTCCAGGGGCTATAATCGTCACCATCATGACAGACAGGATCTGCGACGTGCTCGTCATCGGCGGCGGCCATGCCGGCGCCGAGGCCGCCTGGGCGGCGGCCAGGCTCGGCGCGCGCACCTTCCTCGTCACCCATCAACGCGACGCCCTCGGGCGCATGTCCTGCAACCCGGCCATCGGCGGGATCGGCAAGGGCCAGATCGTACGTGAAATCGACGCCCTCGGCGGCCTGATGGGCCTCGTCAGCGACGAGACCTGCATCCAGTTCCGCATGTTGAACCGCCGCAAGGGCCCCGCCGTCTGGGCGCCGCGGGCGCAGGCCGATAGTCGTCTCTACACTGCCGCCCTCCGCCGATACCTTGAGAACTGCCCGAACCTGACGATCATCGCAGCCGGCGTCGACGAGATCGTATCCGAAGAGCTGAGAAGCTCAGACGCTGAACGGCGTGTCACCGGCGTGGTGTTGAATGAGGGGCGGACAATCAGCGCCGCGGCCGTGGTCGTCGCCGCCGGCACCTTCCTGCGCGGCCAGATGCACACCGGCTCGGAAAAGACTCCGGGCGGTCGCATCGGCGAAGCCGCCGCGGAGCGCCTCAGCGTATCTCTGCGGGAGCTTGGTCTCGAACTCGCCCGCCTAAAAACCGGAACGCCCCCGCGCGTGGCACGAGAGAGCGTGGATTTCACGCGTCTCCGCGAACAGGCCGGCGATGCCAACCCGGCACCGTTCTCGTTCATGACTGACAAAATCACGCAGCCGCAGGTCTGTTGTTGGCTGACGGCCACCAATCCGCGCATACACGACCTTATCCGAGCCAATTTTCACCGGGCTCCGCTCTACACCGGTCAGATCGAATCCACCGGCCCGCGCTACTGTCCCAGCATCGAAACAAAGGTGGTCCGCTTCCCCGACAAGGAGCGGCACCAGATCTTCCTCGAACCGGAAGGCCGCGACAGTGACCGGATCTACGTCAACGGCATCAGCACGTCGTTGCCGAAGGATGTACAACGGCTAATGGTGGGGCTGGTGGAGGGGCTTGAGCAGGCTCGGATCGTACAGTGGGGCTACGCCATCGAGTACGACTTCGTCCCGCCCCGGCAGATCGACGCGACCCTGATGACCAAGCGTATTCAAGGCCTGTTCCTGGCCGGCCAGGTCAACGGCACCAGCGGGTACGAGGAGGCCGCGGGACAGGGCATCGTGGCCGGGATCAATGCGGCCCACTACGTGGCAAAAAAAAATCTCATCAGCATCGGCCGCAACCAGGCGTATATAGGAGTGATGATTGACGACATCGTTACTCGTGGCGTGACGGAACCTTACCGCATGTTCACCTCGCGGGCCGAGCACCGCATGCACCTGCGGTACGACAACGCCGACGCCCGCCTGACGCCGCTGGGACGCGAAATAGGGCTGGTCAAAGACGACCGCTGGGCGCATTATAGTGGTAAGCGTGAGCGGCTGGATGGTCTGCTCGCTGCTCTGGAGCGGTTACGATGGGAAGGAAGGCCCCTGCTCGAATGGCTCAGGCGCCCAGAGGAAGATGGGGCGCGTTTCGTGCGCGCTTTCGATGAACTCGGTCCCTACGCCGCCGAATCCGATGTCTGGCGGCGTGCATTAGTCTCTATAAAATATGAAGGTTACATCGAAAGGCAGCAGCGCGCGATCGAGCGTTTTCGACAATTGGAGGATCGCCGCATCCCTCCCGGGATCGATTACGGCACGATCCCCCACTTACGCCATGAAGCCCGGGAGCGCTGGTCAACAGTTCGGCCGCGAAACCTCGGGCAGGCGCAACGCGTCAGCGGGATTCAGCCGATCGATGTTTCCGTCCTCATCGTGTATATGTCAGCACTTGAGCGGGAACGGTAGAGAAGTATGGTGCTGTAAATCCTCGGAAACTTGCCAAAAGCGCCTGGTTGTGCTATAGTTGTTAATATAGATAAGTTGGGGAAGATGTAGTCGTGCTATGTTGAAGTATGACAAGAACGGTCCTCTCCCTCTGAAAGAAGTTTTCACAACGGGAGAAGTGGCCGATATTTGCAACCTGAGCCAACAGACGGTCATCCGCTGCTTCGACAGCGGCCGGCTGCACGGGTATCGTGTACCCGGTTCCCGCTTCCGCCGCATCCCTCGCGACGCTTTGATCCAGTTTATGAGAGAGCACAAGATCCCGCTCAACCAGCTCGAGATGGGTAAGATTCGGGTGCTGGTGGTCGACGATGATCCAGCCATTGTGGAGATGCTGGTGGAGTTGCTGGAACGCGACGGTCGCTTTGAGGTCGAGACGGCCGCAACCGGTTTCGATGCCGGCCTGCAAACACGCTCATTTCACCCCGATGTCATCATACTGGACTATATGTTGCCGGACATCAATGGTAACGCCGTCTGCCGCAGTATTCGTAGCGACGATACGCTAAATGACGTGAAGATCATCATTGTCTCGGGTGTGGTCGAGCGTGAGCACGTGGAAAAGCTGCTCGAAGACGGGGCCGACGACTTTATCCAGAAGCCGTTCAGCATCGAGCAACTGGTCAACCGCGTTTCTGAGCTGGTCCACACGTAAACCGATTTGGGCAAGAGTGCCGTGGCCGCGAGATTACAGGGTCTCGCCGGCGAGACGGTCCAAGAGGTTCATGTCCAGGCCATGACCAGCGCCAACGCCGAGTTGGGGCGACTCAACACGGAACTGCTTATCACGAACCGCCGCCTCGCAACCGGGGCGCGGTATTTCGAAGCCATCACGCGCTTCGAGCAGGAGCTCAGCGACTGGTCCGACCCGTCGGCGGTGATGATCGCGTTGGTCAGTGCGGCGGCGACGGCCTTGCAGCGCCCACGGGTGGCCGCTTTCGGATTGCGTGATAACGCTTCGGCCGTCGACGTGTCGTGGATCGGCCGCACCCCCGAGGAGCGCGGGCACGTGACCCAGGTCGTGCCCCCGGAGTTGACGGCCTGGATCGCGGAAGCGACCGAGCAACTCGACGCACTCATCAGGCCCGCGCCGCGGGCGGTTCGTTCGTTGCTGGCCCCCGCGCTGAACCTCTCGGACCGCGGTACTCCCTGGTTGCTCCCAATTTGCCACGGCAGTGAGATTGCCGGCGGGCTCGGGTACGTTTCGGAAGCCGACGAACGGGCTCGGCTGGAGGATGAAGCCGACAAGCTCCGCTCATTCCTGGCCTGCCTCGGGCGGGCTCTCGGGCGGGCCAATGCCCAAGCCGCCGCCCGCCGCCTGTCGGAAGATTTGGCCGAGACCAATCGGCGGCTCCAGCGGATGCAGGTCGAGCTTTTGCGGTCGCGGACGCTGTCGATGATCGCCGAGATGGCGGCCGGGGCGGGGCACGAGCTGAACAGCCCGCTGACGGTGATCTCGGGACGGGCCCAGATGCTGGCGGCGACCCTGCGGGACCCCGAAGCGATACGGGCGCTCAAGACCATCTCGGACAAGGCCCACGAGTGCAGCGGGATTGTCAGTGAACTGCTGGTTTTTGCCCGCCCGCGGCCGCCCAAGCTGGCGCCGGTCGATCTCGCCGAGGTGCTGGCCGAGGTGCGGACCGAATGGCTGGAGCACAGCGGCCTGACGCCGACGCAGCTTCGCTTCGAGCCGGAACCGCTCGCGCGTCCTTCCGAAGGGGCGGACTTGCGGCAGACGGCCACGGTGCTGGTTGACCGCGACCAGATCAAGGAGGTCTTCCGCGAACTGCTCAGCAATGCCACCGATGCCCTCGGCGACGACGGCGGCAACATCGTGCTGCGCTGCCAGGTGGCGCATCAAGAGGATACCCTGGAGGTGATTGTGGAGGACACCGGCCGCGGGATGTCTCCAGCCATCCTTCAGCGGGCCTTTGACCCATTCTTTTCCCACCGCGCCGCCGGCCGGCGGCGCGGGCTGGGTTTGCCGCGGGCCTATCGCATCATCGAGGCCCACGGCGGGCGGATCTGGCTCGAAAGCCGACTCGACGAGGGCACGACGGCCCACGTGCTCTTGCCGCGCGGCGAAAGCGAAAACTGACATTTCACGATTGACGATTGATGATTGACGATTGGGGAATGTCGGTCCACGCTTGAACCCCGCGGCAAGATGGCCCTCAATCCCCAATCGTCAATCGTCAATCGTCAATCGTCAATCGTCAATCGTCAATCGTCAATGCTCCCAAGACTTTCTGTTCCAGGCGTCATCCCGGGATTTGCACTACCGTAATCGCTTGCAAGCTGACAGAATGGCGGCATGGCGAAACGAAGGCGGACTCTCTTACGCTTGCTGATCTGGACGCTGCTCGGCTTGGCCGCGTTGCTCGCGGGGAGTTATGGTTACCTGACCAATCCGAACCGCCTGCGCGCGAAAGCATTGAAGGCCTTACACGCTCTCCAAGTCGAGGGCCTTGATGTTGCTCAAGTAACATTTTCACTCCGGGATGGGCTCCAAATCAGCGATCTCGTCATCCGCCCGACCAAACCGCTGGCCGGCAGCCACAACGCCCCACCCACACTGCACGTTGCCCACGCGCGGATCGCTTGTAACCTGGCGGGTTTGTTGCGGGGACGCCTGGAGCCGACGAAGATCGACGTGGACCAAGCCACGGTCACGATCATCTGCGATCCCGCCCAGTACGAGGACACCCCGCAGGCGGCCTCCTTCGACACGGGAGTGCGACGCTTGTGGGCAGCGCTCCACGAGTGGCGGGAGCGGCTGCCGCCGGTGCGGATCGCACAGACCGACCTGCACCTGATGATCAGAGAGCACGGCCGGCCGCAATTGATCGAGCGCAGCCTCCTGCGAGTAGTGGGTGAACCGACCGCCGCCGGATATCACGTCCGGATTGACCGCCTGCCTGCGAAGGACGAACCACTCGCGGCCGCGCAATGGGGCGACTCCACCCGCGACCTGAAGATCACGCTGGACTGGGCCAGGTTGAGAACGGTACAACGGTTGCTGCCGGCCAGCGTGGCGGAAAAGCTCGCGCCGCTGAAGCTCGCCGGGCGGGCCCGCGTGGATCGGCTGATCTTCCGCGCCGCCGGGCCGCCGAACGAAGTTGTGTCCAACCGGCAGAACTCAGAGCCTGCCTTTCAGCTCGCCCTTGCCGAGGTGCGTCTGGCCGACCTGAGTGGCGTAATCCCGCTCGAGGACCACCGCGCTCAGGCGACGTGGGAACGTGGGAACGTGGGAACGTGGGAACGTGGGAACGTGGCGTGATCCCGCTCGAGGACGAGCACACTCAGGCGACAGTGGAACCTTTTCTTCAAGTGACGAATGCGTCTGTCAAGGTGATCTACGGCCGCACCAAAAGTGACCCGACGCTACGTTTAGAAGTCAGCGCCGCGGGGCAGCTCAACGGAGCACCGCTGCGGCTCAGCTTCAGCGCTGAGCCGGAATTGCCGGCGGGTCTCTGGGCTCCACCTGATGGCGTTAAGGGTTCAGCAAGCAGCGCTAGCGGCTTCGGCCTGGATGCGGTGCGGGCGGCGGACTTGTTCATCGCGGGGCTTGAGCTGCCGACGGCCCAGTCACATCCGGCGCTGCTGCACTCCGCGCGGCTGCCGGGCGCGCTCGCGGAGGCTTTCGAGCACTATCAGCCCCGGGGCAAGATCAACCTTCGTTTACGGATTCTGCCGCTCGAAACGCGGGGGGCGGACAGTGAGCCCTTGAGCGGCGTCGCGCGGATCACCGGCGAGCTCGAAGCACTCGGGGCGACGTGTCGCTATTACGAGTTCCCGTATGAATTTGAAGATGCCCGCGGCCGCGTGCGGTTTTCCCAGGGGCGGATTCTGCTGGAGAATCTCCGCGGGCGACACGGCTTCGGCCGCGCTTGTGTAAACGGCGAGGTGTTCAGCAGTAGCTCCTGGACCGGCTTCGACCTGCGGTTCCGCGGGGAGAACATTGCTTTGAACGCCGACTTGTACGCCGCCCTGCCCGAGCGCTACCGGCCATTGTGGCAGAGTGCCGCGCTACTGGGGATGAGCGACGTGGCGGTACACATCAGCCGCCCGGACGGCACGGCGCAAGCCGGTGCTCCGTCGGCTGATATCAACGTGGATGCCCACCTGCTCGACGGCAGCCTGACGCTCGGCGACGGTCGGCGACTAAGCCACGCCAACGGCCGGCTAACAATCAAAGGCGGCACGATACACATCCACGACCTGCACGGCTATGACAAGGAGACCTCGGTGCGGCTCAGCGGGCGCATCCGGGCGACCCCGGACGGGCCGGATACCGATCTGCACGTGGAGGTCGTCGACCTGCCGCTCGAGGAGCAGGCCACACTCTCCAGAGACCCCCTCGGGGTAACACCCGCGGATATGACGGAGCCGGCAAAGCAATCGTCAATCGTCAATCGTCAATCGTCAGTGCGCTTCGAGGGCCGCGCTGATGCATGGGGGCGCGTGCACGGCACCGGGACGGCCGCCGGCCGGCAACAGCATTTCGCCGTGCACATCAAAGACGGAGAGCTGCACGCCCTCGATCCGGAGCGGAGCTGGACCGAGAGCGCGGGCTGGGTCATTGTGCGGGACGATCGGCAACAGATCGTCTCGTTTACATGTTGCCAGGACGACGCTTGGTTCGATGCGGCCGGGATGGTGCCGAACGCCGCCCAGCCGGGGACGCCGCTGACGCTCGATCTCCATGCCCGCGGCCAGGCCCTGGAACGGTTACTGCCGCAGTTCGTACCTCGCGATTGGGCCGATCTGACCGAATCACTCGGGCTGACTGGTGCCGGCGACGTGCTGGTCCTGCTGCGGCCGACCGCCGCGGGTGCCGCCGCGGGACAGGGGGCGGACATTCACCTGCGGGCCGACCGGATGCAGGCCGAACCGCTGCCGCTCGGGCTGCGGGACGTGACGGCCCACGTCACCCTGGCGCCCGGCAACTTTGAGTTGCGTTCGGCTGACGCGAGTTGGGGCACGGACGGAAAAATCCAGGCCCAGGGGGACGGCTCGTGGCAGACCGACGAGGTCGAGGTGGACCTGAGCGTGACCGCCCGCGGGATGAAGTTCTGTCCGGAGTTTAACGAGGCCTTGCCGGATTCCGTCGCCCGGCTGATCGAGACAATCGCGCTCCAGGGCGAGTTCGACGCCTTGCTGGACCGCGTGCAGATCAGCGGCGGAGCACAGCGCGCGTGGCATTTTCGAGGACACCTGCCGCTGCGTGCCGCGGCCCTGCACTTGGGCCTGGAACTCACTGAGTTGGACGGTGAGCTGTCCGGGGAATGCACCATCGATCCCGCCGGCGAGGTGACGCTGAACACGGAGTTCGCCATCCGGCGTGCGAAACTCGCCGGGCGGCCGATCGAGCATTGGACCGGGCAATTGCTGCATGCGGCCGGCGAGCGCTGGGTGCGGCTCGACGATCTGGGCGGTCGACTGTGCGACGGCGACGCGCTCTGCTCCGTCTGGATCGACCCGAAAACCTCGGAGTATGAACTATCGTTGACGTTGAAGGACGTGTCGGTCAACGAGCTGTTTCCGCCGCCCAATGACCGGCCCGAGTGCAAACGCCACGGACGTCTCAGCGGCACGGTCTACTTACGCGGGCGTGGCGGCGACGCCGGCACCCGGCGGGGCGGCGGAGACCTGCGGCTCAGCGGGGCATCGTTTCTCCATACGCCGGTGCTCTCCTCCGTATCCCAAGCCGGGACGGAAGGCAAACGTCCCATCAACGACACCGTGGAGCGGGCGGACCTACGGTTCTTGTGGGAGGGCGCGCTGATCCGGCTCTCACGAGTCGATATACAAAGCCGTGATCTGCGGCTCGTCGGCGAGGGTACCTGGAACTTGCGCGACGACACAATTCGCATGACGTTGGTGGGCGCGCATCCGGAGCACTGGCCGCGCCTGCTGCTCATCAGTGATCTGGTGGAATTAGCCGGACAGGAACTGGTGCAGTATCACGTCGAGGGTCCGCTCGACTCGCCGAAGGTGACCGCCGAGCCGCTCTACAAGCTCAACGAAGCGATCCGGGCGTTGCTGACGGGAGGGCAGGAGTAAGGACGGGGCGTATGGCGGAAGACTGTTTGTTCATGCCAGCCGATCGCTGCGTCAGCAATTACTTCTTGTTGCTCGGCGTGGCGAGGGCTGGATACGCCTCCTGAATCGCCAACTGGGCAAACGCCGTCGTCAGGGTGGGGATTCCCTCCATGTAGCGGTCCGCTTCATTCACCCAGCTTCCATCCTCTTTCTGCAAAGATGCGAGCTGCTGAATCAATTCCTGCCGCCAATTGTGCTTCACACCCCGCTGGTCCTCGATTACGTCCTCGCCCCACGCCCTGAGTGCCCGGGCGAAGACATGGTAGTAAAAATACAATCCCTCCTGCGTTTGACGCTCCGGCATGTTCGGATTGTATTTCAGCGTCCAATAGCGCCGAATCCACTCGAACGCCGCCCGCACGCGCGGATCGTCGCGTTTCAGGCCGGCATAGAGCAGACTCTTGAAGCCCGCGTATGTCACCGTCCCAAAGCAGCGCAGCTCGCTGCGGCCGGCAATCTGCTGATAACCCGCCTTGCTCTCGCCCATGTTCGCGGGCGTGTAGATGAACCCGCCCTGCGTCGAGCCCGCCGCAAACGGCTGGGGATTGGTTTCTCCCAGCATCTGGCAGCGCTGGACGAAGACCAAGGCTTTCTTGTAGGCCGGATCGTCGGATGACAAGCCGCTGTCGCGCAGGGCATCCAGCATGGTGTGCGTGTTGGTGATGTCCGGCCGCTGGTGACGCCCGTAGCCGGACCCCCCATACCACGGATCATCCAGCGACTTACCCTCACCTTCGTCCCATTGCAAACCCTTGAGGAACTTCCGCAACGCCGTGATCCGATCTTGATATTCCGGCTTGTTCAGCACGGCGAACATCGACAACGCGACCGCTGATTCGTAGTTTTTGTACAGCCCTTCGGCGGCGTAAATGCCCCCGTCCGCGCGCTGAGATTTCAGCACGCACTCGATCCCCCGCTTGACGGCGGGATGGTCCGGACCAACACTCGGCGTGCGAATCAGGGCCTTGAGCACCAGGCAGGAGATACCCGGCCCGGTCTCGGACGCCCAACCGCCGTTTTTCTCTTGGGCCGCCAAGAGATACTTCGCCCCCCGCTCGGTTATCCGCCGGGCCAGCTCCTCGGACCGCCGATCCGTCTCAGTCCGTACCGTCTGCCCTTTAGTCGCCGGTTGGCTCTCCGTCGAGTCCGATTTCGCGCCCTGAGCCGCCGCCACCGACACGGCCGCCGCCACACAAAAAAGGCCTGCCATGCTCTTCATTGCCAGTATCCTTTGTTAGAAACCGCTCTCCACCTGCGAGCCAGACCCGCAGTAGCCCGGCGCTGCTCACCGGAACAACGTTACTGCGTGCCCAGACCCTCTGCAAGAGCTTCGAAGAGCCGCGGGCTGAGGAACGTGGGAACGTGGGAATGTGGGAACGTG
>JAGMDK010000575.1 GCA_023128695.1 Phycisphaerae bacterium | reverse complement strand
GTCACACCGGCAATTCATCCATAAATCCAACCCCGCCAAAACTGTCACGCACCCGTCGTAGAAGAGCGTTTTCTCGCATCCTACTTCCGGGACGGAGCCCGGACGCTACAGTTCCCGCTGGTGCGAGAATCCTTTCTCGCACTTATTCAAACAGTGACGCGCGACTATTCCGCTTTCTGCCGCTTCAGCAATTTGCCCACCGCGTCGATGGCCGCTTCGGCCAGGTCGTCGCCGGAGCCCTCGCGGAAGGACTTGCTCGCGGCGTTCACGATGCCGTCGGCACTGAAGCCGTCGTCGCCGCGAAACTGGATGCGGCTGAGCAATTGAGCGCCGCCCAGAAGGCCCTTCTTCTGGAAAAATAGGATTTCAGTTTCGATGGTCAAGCCGGGCGAACCGCCGGCGTAGAGCGCGTCCAGGTCGTGCGGCAACTCCCCGGCAAAGTGATCGTACGCCGTGAGCACCTTCGGCGGGCAGAGCTTATTACTGAGTTTGGTCGTCGCCGGCTCGAAGCGTACGCTCTGGTACCTGGCCAGGGCGGTGTCGGAGAGTTCGGTATTCAGCAGGACTTTCGCACGAGCACCGATCACTTCGTGCAAGCCCTGTTTCGCGACGGTCGTACAGCCGGTCGACCAGAACAGGATGAGAGACGGGACAAGCGGGGCTAGGCGAACGAAACGGCTTGACATTTCTTCTCCTCTATGCGGCGCGGGAGGGCGAGGCTCCTGCCGAGCCGCGGCTCGCTGGGAGGCTCGCCCTTCCATTACGCGGCTCGCCGGGAGGGCGAGGCTCCTGCCGAGCCGCAGGCTTCAGCCCGCGCGGTGCTCCGCCAGCGAGGGCAACAACAGGTCGCGAACGACCGCGCGGGCTGAAGCCCGCGGCTCTTCATAGTCACGATATTTCTGAAACGCAGTATTAGCCCGACAAACGGGCCATGTCCTCTTCGGAGATTTCAAAGTTGCTGTAGACGTTCTGCGTGTCGTCGTGATCCTCGAGCGCGTCGATCAGCTTCATCATCTTCTCGGCTTCGTTGCCCTGGAGGTTCACCGTCGTGGAGGCCACCATCGTGAGTTCGGCATTGTCCGGCTTGATCTCGGCCTGCTCGAGCGCCTGGCGGACCTCGTCGAAAACCGCCGGATCGCAGGTCAGCTCGAACGCCTCGCCGAGGGCCTGGATGTCGTCCGCCCCGCATTCAAGAGCGATATTGGTGAGTGTATCCTCGTCGGTCTTGTCGGCGGAGATCAGGAACTGGCCGCGTTTGGAGAACATCCACGCGACGCAGTTGGTGGCTCCCAGGTTGCCGCCGCGCTGCTCGAAGATCTTCTTGATTTCGGGGGCGGTGCGGTTGCGGTTGTCGGTGAGGACGGTGACCAGGATGGCGGCCCCGCCGAGGCCGTAGCCCTCGAAGACCAGTTCGACGAAGTCCTGCCCGCCGAGATCGCCGGCGCCCTTCTTGACGGCCCGCGCGATGGTGTCCTTGGGCATGTTGGCGTCTTTGCAGGCGTCGATGGCATAGCGCAGCGACAAGTTCATGTCAGGGTCGCCGCCGCCCTGTCGGGCCGCGATGATGACCGCCCGGGCCAACTTGCTCCACAGCCGACCGCGGCGGGCGTCGGTGACGCCCTTCGCTCGTTTGATCCGGGCCCAATGTGAATGTCCAGACATAGTCCGCTCCTCTTGATCGCGAAACCTGTACCTTGCCCATATTTTACGCCAAGCCGGCGGCGGCGCAAAGCCGTACACGTTGCCGGACTACCGCCGTGACGACGGGGCGGTTGCCGTTATAGTGTGCTCTCGGAACAACGATCATGCTCAAAGCCGAGTCTATTTGCAAACACTTCCCGAGGCACACGGGCGAATTGACCGTTCTGCGCAACGTGTCGCTCGAGCTCGAAAAAGGACGGTCGGCGGTAATTCTGGGGCCCTCCGGCTCAGGGAAGAGCACTCTGCTGAACATCCTGGGCACGCTTGAACCGCCGACCGCGGGGCGCGTGCGGCTCGACGACTGCGATCCGTACGCGCTGCCCGAGCGCGAACTGGCCCGCTTCCGCAATCGCCGCATCGGCTTCGTTTTCCAGGACCACCACCTGCTGCCGCAATGCACCGTGCTGGAGAACGTGCTCTTGCCGACACTCGCCGATCGGCCGGCCGCGGACGCCGAGGCCCGTGCTCGCCGGCTCCTCGAACGGGTCGGCCTGGCTGAGCGCCTGGACCACTTCCCGGCCGAGCTTTCCGGGGGAGAAAAACAGCGGGTCGCCGTGGCCCGGGCGCTCATCAACCGTCCCGGGCTGCTGCTCGCCGACGAGCCGACTGGCAACCTGGACCGCGCCACCGCCAACGTCGGCGGCGATTTACTGGTTGAGCTGCCGCGCGAGCACGAGGTGATGCAAGTCGTGGTGACGCACAGCGAGTCACTCGCCGAGCGCTTTGATCGCCGCTATGACCTCGTCGATGGTACCCTAGTGTTGCGTTATGCGTGAAATGATGGGGAGGGCGAGGCTCCTGCCGAGCCGTGCCCCGGAATAATCGAACGTACGGCTCGATGGGTGGCACGGCCGTGTCGGCCGTGAATACCTGCGACTTGTACACGGCTGACACAGCCGTGCCACCCATCGACACGGCTGACACAGC